>NZ_RZRO01000055.1:0-45658 GCF_003997975.1 Mesorhizobium sp. M7A.F.Ca.US.005.03.1.1 | reverse complement strand
GTCTTGATCGTCGCGAAGCCTTGTGGGCGGTGCGCGCGCTCGACGGCAAGAGCGCCGCCGAAAGGCTGCCGCTGTTCGACCAGCCGGCGCTTCGCCTGCGCGAGCTGGAACCGGAGACGAGGCTGCCGAAAATGCCGCTCGGCGAGCATGTCATCCACGATTACCGCGCGCTCGGCCTGTCGCTGAAGGCGCATCCGGTCGCCTTCCTGCGCGAGCGGCTCGACCGCGCCGGCGTCATCCCCAATGCGAATCTTCCTTCCGTGCGCGATGGCAGGCGCGTCTCGGTCGCCGGCCTCGTGCTGGTGCGGCAGCGCCCCGGCAAGGGCAATGCGATCTTCCTGACGCTGGAGGACGACAAGGCGGTGGCCAACATCATCTTCTGGCAAAGAACCTTCGACCGCTATCGGCCTATCGTCATGGGGGCCCGGTTCGTCAAGGTCACCGGGAAATTGCAGTCGGAATCGGGTGTGGTCCACATCGTTGCCGAGAAGATCGAGGATCTGACGCCCTGGCTGACCGTGCTTCTGGAGAAGGTCAGCGAGGCTGCACCAGTGGTTCCTCCGAGAGACCTCGCCAAGGACGGTTCGGATCGCTTCAGCCCCGCCAAACAAAGCGCGCCGATCCGGCAGGATCTCGCAACGCTGTCGGAAGAAGCGGAACAGGTCATGCCCAAGGGGCGGAATTTTCAGTAGGCAAGGCCATGCCAAGAACGGAACGAAAGCGGACGTCGGCGATCCTTCGCGCCCCCTCTGTCCTGCCGGCCTATTGGGTACAAGAAACGTGCCCCTCAGCCCGGCCCACCCAAACGTGGCGGTGGCGGGGCCAGCACATCCTCCACCGAAAGCGTCCGCGCCTCGGAAGGCAGCATGATCGGGATGCCGTCACGCACCGGATAGGCAATCTTGGCGACCCTGGAAATCAGTTCGCCGCGCTCCGGATCCCAGGCCAGCGGCCCCTTGGTCAGTGGGCAGGCCAAGAGTTCCAGCAGCCTGGGGTCGACCTTCTTCCCGTCACGTCCGTCCGCCATCGCGCCCTCTTACTGCAAACTCGACCCAAAATCCTCATTCTCGCGCGCCAGCGCCATTTCGGTGATGGCGATCAGCGTCTCGGCCCGGGTCTTCAAATCCGCCGCTTCGAGCAGCGCCTGTTTCTCGGCTGGCCCGTAGGGCGCCATCATCGACAACGCATTGACCAGCATGGCATTTTCGGCCCGGCTGACGCTTTCCCAGTCGGCCTCGAGGTCGTTGGCCTGCAGATAGGCGCGAAATGCCTTGAGCAGCGATGGCCGGTCGATCTCGTTGCCCGCCTGGTCCTCATCGAGATCGGCAAGGAAAGGCGAGGGCTTGCACTGGCGAAACGGCGTCTTGACCGTCAATTCATGGGCGATGCGGAACCGGCACACGCCCTGCAGCGAAATCAGGTAACGGCCGTCGCCGCTCTCGGAAAAGGCGATGATGCGCCCGGCGCAACCGACATTGCAGAGTTCCGGCTCGCCGTCGTCGCGCAAGGCCCCGTCGAGACTGGGCTGGATGACGCCGATGAGCCGCGAGCCGGCGATCGCCTCGTCCACCATCTGCAGATAGCGCGGCTCGAAGATGTTGAGCGGCATGCGGCCTCCCGGCAGCAAAAGCGCCCCCTCGAGCGGAAAGATAGGGATCGTCGACGGCAAATCCTTGGCGAGCCGGTAATGCGCGTTTCCCGCTTGCACCTCATTCCTCCGATCGCGCCATCAAAAAGCGCGTGAGTTCTTGGCCCTAATCTGGCGCAATCATCGCCGACGCCAAGCCCGTGCGGCAAAACAACCGGCAGCCGGCTCAGGAAAACAGCAGCGCCGACAATTTGCGGCGCGCGGCCAGCGTCGCCTCGTCGGTCATGCCCCAGGCCTCGAACAGCTGCAGCAATTGCGTCCTCGCGCCATCCTCGTTCCAGGCCCGGTCGGCCTTGATGATGGCCAGCAGATTGTCGGCGGCGGCCGTACGGTCGCCGTTGGCGTTCTGGATCATGGCCAGATCGAAACGCGCCTGGTGATCTCCGGGATTTTCCGCAAGGCGCCGCTCGAATTCGGCTGGATTGCCGAGAGCCGCCGCCTGCGCCGCAACCGCCATCCTGGCGCGCAGGGCTGCCACCGGCGGCGCATCCTTCTTGGCCTCCGGGGCTGTTGCCAAAAGCGCCTCGGCGCCTTCCGTGTCGCCGGCCTCGAACAGCAGCTCTCCCAGTCCGGCGATCGCCTCGATCGTCTCCGGCGCCTGCGCCAGGATGGCGTCATAAATGTCGGCCGCGGTCTGCATGTCGCCGGCGTCGCGCGCCTCGGTCGCCGCAGCCAGAGCTTCGGCCACCGGCGGCGCGCCATTGCCCTTGCCGCCGACCTTGGTGATGAATTCGTTGATCTGGCTCTCCGGGATGGCGCCCATGAAGCCATCGACCGGCTGGCCGTCCTTGAAGGCGATGACCGCCGGGATCGACTGGATGCCGAGCTGGCCGGCGATCGACGGATGGTCGTCGATGTTCATCTTGACCAGCTTGACCCTGCCGCCGGCGGCCTTGACCGCCTTCTCCAGCTGCGGCGTCAGTTGCTTGCAAGGTCCGCACCAGGGCGCCCAGAAATCGACCAGCACCGGCTGGCGGCGCGATTCCTGGATGACATCGGCGGCAAAGGCAGCCGTCGTCGTGTCCTTGATCACATCGGCGGGAGCGGCGGGCGTATCGCCAAGCGCGACTTTCGCCGGCGCCGGCGCGGTTCCACCATACTGCACCGAGGTGGTGTACTGGCCGCCATTGCCGCCAAAGGGGCCGCCGAACGGATTGTTGTCGCTCATCTCTTTACCCTTCCGTGGCGCCGCCGGCCGGCGGCCAGGCGCCCTATGCTTCAGACCATCGGTTTTAAGCCATCCATGTGGCGATCACGCGGAGACTTTCAAGATAGCAGCATCGTGCCCGGTTGCCTCGACGAATCTGATCAGGTCGCTCGCTGCGATCGATGTCGTCGCCTCATTGGTCAGCGGATGCCCATTGATCACCGCATGCTCCATCAAATCCTTGTCGAGCACGAGCTTGACCCTGTTTGCCGTGTCGTTGATGATGCCAAAGACCGTGACGGCGCCCGGCGTGACGCCGAGCAGCTCCATCAGCATCTCCGGTTTGCCGAAAGAAACCCGGCTGGCGGCGCCGATCACTTGGTGGATCTGCTTCAGGTCGACGACCGCGTCCTCGCCGACGGTGACCAGAAAGAAATTGTCTTTCTTGTCCTTCAGGAACAGGTTTTTCGTGTGCCCGCCGGCGATCTCGCCGCGCAGCGCCTGCGAATCCGCGACCGTGTAGAGCGGCGGATGGCGCTTCGTCGAGGCGGCAATCCCGAGTTCGGCGAGAAAGGCCATCAAATCGGTTTCGGTCTTCGGCATCGGTTTCGTCTTCGTCCCGTTTCTCTAGCCAGCCGTTTACGGCCAATGGGGCAGCCGACACAAGACCGTCATGCGACATCACGGTGAGCGGCACCCGCCCTTTGCGGTGGCGCCCCCGCCGCGTGCCACTCGCGCGCCCGCCGGCGGCTTGCCGGCCTCGCTTGCCGGGTCGTAAAAAAGCCTGCGATTTCCCTGTTGCAATCGCCGCGCTCTTCAGCCATATAGGCCCGGCTTGCGGCCAAGACGCCGTGCGAGCGGGTGTAGCTCAGGGGTAGAGCACAACCTTGCCAAGGTTGGGGTCGAGCGTTCGAATCGCTTCACCCGCTCCAAATCTTCTTAGATTTGAAAAGCATAAAGGGCCCGGGTAACCGGGCCTTTTTGCTATCTGGCGCCGGGGAGCGCCAGGGGGAGTGCGTAGATCGGCACAGTCACCCGCGCGGTCGACATGTTCAGTCAATTTTCGGGCAGGCCGACGCATCTCCGTGAAATTCCGCTTTCTAACTTTCATTAAAGCTGAATCAATCTTCAAAGCCGGTTGATTCGGATTTGAACTTGAGCTGCCGGGCGTTGTCGCGAACGACGCTAACTTCACTGTCTGCAAAGCCGTCGCTCGCTTCGGCCTCGATTTCGAGCGTTAGTTTCACCTTCGCACTGTGTGTGCGCTGAAGCTCCATCACCACGGCATTGAGGATCGCGTCAAATGATTTAACGGGGCGGACCATGTCGAGCTCGACAGAGCCATAGAAACGTCGAGGTTTGCCGGGTGCGGACGGTCTTGTTCCGCCAGGGTCGGGACTGCCCGGATGAGCTGTCGAGCCAGGCAATGCCCCTGGCTCCAACCGAGGCGCAGGGACGCCTTCTTCGTTTAGTTGCTTCTGCGCCTCCGCTTCCCGCACGATCATCGCCGTTAGAGACGCGAACTCCGGTGGGTTCTTTGCCCAGATCAGCCTATGGTACTTTCCCGTGGCCTGGTCGAAGCCATCGGCATAACCGAACTGTGGATCGAGTTTCGCAATAGCATCGCGAACCGAGCCTTCCAGGACGATCCTATCGCGCAATTTCGGCAGATAGACATAAGCCGCAAACCAATCGGCGATTTCGGTAATGGATAGGTGGGGGCGATCATCTGGCCAGATCGGCTTCAGCGCGTGCCAAAGCCGCTCGGTGCCCAGCTTTTCAAGGACAATCCCGTCGGCCTTTGTCTTATCGTAGACAACATGTGGGATCGCGGCCCTGTCGCGAGAGGAGATCAGGCTATGTTCAAGATCGAAGGGCTTTCCGGGGGTTTCGCTCTTTACCGGATAAAGTATGTGGCTCCAGGCAGCGCGGATCGCTTTCAGCGCCGACTCGCGGTTGGTCTTCGCCTTATCCTTGGCATCGTCGGCTTGCGTTCTTGTTGTCTGCGATCGGAGGCGACCTTTCTCGTTGTTCACGTCATGGTCGATCGAAGCCCACGCCATCGCTTTGCGCATCACTTCCCGCGCGGTGTCTAGGTTCGCTTCATCAGGAGCGACGAAGATAAGCGTATTCCGCAAGCGACGTTGGGAAGCACGGCACCTCATTAGTGCATCCGCCACGGCGTCACTCGCTGGCGACATTGCGGCTCCTCTCCCTGCGTGAACCAGACTAGGATTCAGGATTACAAGCGAAAGCGAATGCGCTTCGTCGATCGTCACCGGATCGTCCGGCGCGGCGAAGACGCGATGGAACCCGCCTTTGCTGGCTGCGTCCTCGCGGAGCACTTCGGTGATTGCGGCATCGACTTCGTGATCCGGCAGCGCTTTGGCGCGATCGTCAGCTAGGCGGTTCAGGGTGGGCTGGGTCGAAAACCAATAGCGACCCGCCTCTTCATAGAGGTAGGTCGCCTTCTCGGTGAGTTCGCGAAGTGCTTCGCCGAAGATCGCCAGTTGGTCGCCAGGCTCGGCGCAAGCAAGGCGCAAGCCCTGGCCGGTGAGACCGGCATTCGGTTGGCCGACTAGCGGTGCCGTGCAAATGAATACCGACCGCGCAGCGCGTGTTGCGGCGCGCAACTGCGAAATCCTTCTCGAAGGATTTGCTTCCATTCGGTTAGGCAAAGACCCTTCACCATCAACCTCCTTATCGACGACTGAGCCGAAAGCCGGATCCAGGGGATAAAGAACGCTCACGCGCACCCGCTCGTGCGCAACCGGCACCCGAGCGGGTGTTATTAGCGGGTCACGCATCTGGCCATGCCAGAGCACGCCCACGACATTGGCCATGAAGCGCAGAACGCCGCGCGTGCGTTGGAACTTTTCGAGGCTCGCCCAATCCTTCGACAGCCGATCGAACAGCTCCGGATGGATCGGATAGGACAGGCGGAGCAGTTCCAGATAGCGTGCTTCCCTGGCCTCAGGCGGGAACTCGGCCGGGTTCTTTTTGTAGAGATCGTGAAAAGCCCTGACTGTTTCGTCCCGCGCCATCTCGCCTTCGGCATCAAGGGGCTGGAACAGACGTCGCCGGATGATTTCGTAAGTTTCATCGCCAGAAGCTGGTAGCCATGCTGATTGCACACGGCCGAAAATTTTCTCGAGACGAAGCAGCGCGGCCTCGCCGCGCGGTCCGCCGGCCTCGGCTTTGCTCTCGACCAGCGAGCCGACGATCAGGATGCCCGGGACCATCTTTGCCGCTTCGGTGAGCGACTGGATGAAGGAGAGAAAAGCTTCGAACCGGTCGTCGTCGAGCTGGCGGGCGAACATGGTCAGCTCATCGAGCAAGATAACGCTTGGCCCAGCAAGTTTGAAGACTTCAACCATGATACGAGAGCCAGGGCTCGTGCGAGCTGCTTCAGCTTCTGCGACAAGCGCAAGTCCCGGTTCGCCTGCAAGGCGCCATGCGATATATCCCCAAGCCGTATGAACCCGAGGTCCCTCGTTCAGTTTAAGGCTAACGTCCGGGCCATCGGCCGAACCGACGAACACAGCCATCTTGGGCTTCGGCAGCGAATTCACACCCGCACGATCAAGTATATCGCTTAAACCCGGCAGCCCGCGCGGATCGCCTCCGTCGCGCAGATGCTTCACGAGGTGGAAGATCGCGAGCATCGTGTGCGTCTTGCCGCCGCCGAAAGCGGTCTGCAGGCCAATCACCGGATCGCCACCATTGGCGCCAAGTCTTTGTGTCGCGGTGGTTAGTACGCGTTTCAAGCCTTCGGTCAGGAAAGTAATTCCGTAGAAAGAGTTCGGTGTCGCATAGCCTTCGCCGGCATAGCCAGCATCCACCGCAAAAAGATCGGCAGCGAACTCGGCCTCCTTAAAGCGGTTCGCAATCACGTCCGGGTGTGGCAAGGCGACATCGATCCACGGCTTCAGCGCTTTGGCTACACCACTTTCGGAATTGAAGCTCATCTGCTGAGCCGATCCCGGCTCTACTGTAAGCTTAGGCTCTGTCGGGGTTGCCGGGTCTATCCTGCCCGCCTCAATGCCTGTAGAGCGCTGGGCCCCATAGACGGCCTTAAGTGTCTCGATTGTCTTTTCCGGTGCCTTCAGGAGCATCGCTAGTTCGACAATCGCCCAGAGAAACGACAACGCTTCCGGGTCGCTCAGTGGCACATTCAGATGCGCTGTTGCATTGCGGGCTTCAAAGACCGTCGAGACAAGCCTGCGTGCCTTGTTAACATGCTTCCGATCGAACCGCGCGCCAAATACCTCGTTCCAATTGTCGAGGATAGTTTTGCACAGTCCGTACACGTCCAGCGTGTCGTTCTGACCTTGTCCCGAAGAGCGGCTTGCATAATGCAGCCAGCGCTGCCCGTGCTTCGCCTCCATGTTCGCTTCGACGAAGCCGTCGAGCACTGACTTTAGCGTGAAGTCGAGTGTATCGCGGACCCGTTTGGTACCTTCGATCTCGTGCGACATGATCGCTCCTTAAAGCAACGTACCCTGTGCGGGCTTTCGTGAGCCATCCGTCGCATCTTTGGTAGCCAAATCTTCGAGCCTCGGCCATTCCTGGGCCAGTTCGTTGTAGACAAGCGCCTCGGCCGCCCAACCCTTCTGCGTGGCGATTTCGAACAGACGATAGGCGAGCGCCCGGGCTTCCGCAGCCTTTGGCCCCATTTCAGCGACGAGCCGACCCGCAGCAGCGCCCCCACCGTCCTCAGCGTTGAGGACGCGCGCAGTGTGCTGGACGCATTCCCAGACGGTGAGGGATTTGTCTTTGGCTGGTGTCCAGGCTTTTGGCAGTTCGTCGCGAGGCGTCAGCGCGGTCTTGCCCTTTAGGTCCTTGAATACTCCCGAATCGAAGAGTGCGTTCGTGCCAATATTTTTGGCGTTGGCGAGGGTGATCAGTTCGCCAGACGGACGGGCATCGAAGCCATAGGTTGCAAACCAAGCGAGAGCGACCTGCGTTTCCGCATCGAAAGCTGCATCGAGCTCTTGATCAATCTCTTCCCAGACTCGATTGATAAGCGCGAGTGCAGTCTTAACAGGCATGGCGCTGTCGTCGTCTTCCAGCACTTTGGCATAGCGCGAAAAAACACCCATTCCCGGGCCAATTACAGATTGCTGCATATCGACCGGGCCAACGCCTGCCTTGCGGATATCATCTATCGCATCCGGTAGCTCGCGGCGGAGCAAGCGGATGAATTCCGCCCTTGTGATTGTGTCGGCGCTAACGCGACGCTTGCGGCAAATAAGCACAATCGAGGATGCGAGGACGTTCAATTTGCCTTTCAAATTTCCTGTAAGTTCTGTTCTGATCGGCCATGTTCCATCAATCAGCAGCCCAGCATTGATGACGCCCTGAAGGAAGGAGGCCCATCCTGCCGAGCTTACACCTTCGGATGATGATTCAGATTGCTTGAACGCATAGTAGATGGCGAGGGGCTCGCTCTCGGTAGCGGCTTCACGCATTGCGCCTAGAGCTAGTCCCATGCCCTGCATGAAAAACTCTTCGGCACTTGCTCGGTTGGCATGCCTAAACGACGTCGCAACAAGCTCTTCTTCTTTCGGCGTCGTGAGTCGGCGAAAAAGGTCCGGCCAGATATTCTTTAAAGCGGGTCGAAGCCAAACGTAAAAGAAATCAGCGAGCGTAGCGTACCCAATATTGTCGTAATATGGGGGGTCTGTAGAAATTACCACAGGCCGTACTGGAAAGCTGTTCTTGGGAGCGTCGATTTGACTTACGAAGCCTGTTGCAGTTCCGATTGGCCAATTGGCGATTGATTTTACAGGGTACTCGACTTGATCCAGGAAATTGCCGGTTGATTGGCTGAAGAAATTAGTTTCAGCGAAATCCCAAGTCATTGCGAACGCCTGTCGCCCAAAAACCTGCTGGATTTTCTGGCTGGTATTGTCCCAAAAATTCAATGTGCAGCCCCTATTTACCTGTCGGCTAACGCTGAATGCTAGATAGGTGGCCACGGCGTCGGCATATGCACTTGCGCCTCGCCCGTTACTCCTGAGTGGTATCAAATCATCGCTAATCTCTGCCGACAAGGTGTCGGCTAAGACCGCCTCGCGGGCGCCTTCAACTAGTCCAGTCAGTGTTCTCAGTGAGATCAACTGTCGGTCCGTAAAAAGGTGTCCCCAAGTGCGCAAGCCATACGCGGAGCATACGCCTCCCGTTAGTTGGGCACGGGTTGGCGTAGCCGCAGACAGCTGATCCTCTCGAGCATCTTTTATATCGGGGTCATCAGACATCGACCTAGCAAGGGACTCGTCTTCTTCGAGCGGCGACAAGTAAACTCTGCGTCGATTGCCCTCGGCAACGATTGCAAGCAGGCGAACCCCAAGGCGATCGGCCTTGCCCTCGACTTGCACATAGGTCCTATCAATGACCGAGCCTGTCAGAACACACGTAAAGGCCTGGCCTTGGCCAGCCTTCGTTCCCTTCTTAAGCCTCTCTTGATCAGGCTTAGAAAGTGTCCCCGTCATGACTTTGAACCGGTAACCATCCTTAGCCGTTGGATCGATCTCGGGCTCAATCCACGCCTTTTTTCCCTCCTTAGTTGAGAGCATGAATGATGAGACTAGAGGAACCATCGCACCTTTCGCCGCCGGATCGGGAGAGCGGACGGTCCGAGCCCAAAGCCAAGCGATCACCGTCGCCTCTGAGCCATCTGGCAGTTTCGCCTTCGGATAGAGATGCCCAACCCGTTTCTCGGCTTCGTCGCGCATCCATTGGCCGTAGTAGCGCACATCCTCGGCGAGGCCCTCCGCACCTTTGCCGTTCCATTTGCCGCCGCGCGCGATCGCGACGCGCGATTTCGGATTCACCGGAGGCCTGCCGGCGAACTTCGGCGGGATTTCCACCAATGCCTTGCCAATCAGGACTGCGACTGGATTTAAATCCGATCCATAGGCACGCAGGCCGAGGCGCTGGGCTTCGAGCGGGATCGACCCGCCGCCCGAGAAGGGATCATACACCGGTGGCGCTTTGTTTTGCAGGTAGTCGAAGATGGCCTTGGCGTCGCCCTGGGCAGGCGGTTCTTCGCCAAGGCCCCAGGCCACTGAGCGCGCGATTTCCCAGCGGGCTGCGTTTAGGATCGTCTCGTTGTTCGAGGCTTCCCACGGCACCATAGCCTCGATGATACGGTGCAACCTCCGGCGCTCGACATCCTGGGCTTCCTCAGTCGGGAATCGATCAGGCCAGCTGGAAGGATCGTCCACTAGCTGCGCGAACAAAACTGCCCGGCACGCTGCCAAAGGGCGTCTGGCCCACCATAGATGCAGCGTCGAAGGGTGTCCGTGTCGGATCGATTTCTCTCGCGCGGAGGCAACGTTGATCGCTTCTAGGGGGATCGAAACCTCGATGAGTTTCTTACGCACAGCTTTCTCGTTCAAAACACTACCCTGACCGCCACTTCCCGAAGTGTCGTTCGAAATCTGTCGCGAACCTCCGGCGGCACCTGATCTAAAAGCATCTGGTTAATCGACTGATGGTCCGCATCGCTTCGTGTAGCATCAAGCTCAAAGACCCACGTAGACCAATCCTCGGCTCGGCGAGCCGCTATGACTCCGATGCCGTGCTTACCTGCGACAGCGAGGACAGCTTCAAGGTCGCCTTTCTGATCGTCATCCAACTCGTCGGGAACATTCACAATCAGAAGATAGGCGTAGTGCGCCTTCGATTTGTGAGACACAGCCTCATACACCGCAAGGACATCCAATGCCTCGAAGCGCTTGATCTCAATAGTTCGAACATCGCCCTCTGATCGGGAGGAAAATAGCCAATCCGACACGGTGCAGATAACGAGGTCGGGCCTGCTCCACCGCCCACCTGTCTGGCGGCGTCCTTGACCAGCAGTCACTGCTCCAAAGACATGCGTAAATCCGGGCTGCTCCGTCCAGTGGGCTAGGATTTGGTCGAGAGCGGGCTGATAGTAGTCATTCTCCAGACGGCGTTCTTGGGCCGCCGGTTCCTCTGGTTGAACCGGCGCGTCTATATCCACAGCCTCCGGCTCGGCAGGTTGTTCGACTAGATAGATTCCGCCATTTCGTCCTCGCCTTCGCTCAATACGGCGCTGATCAACGAGGTTTTGTTCTGCCTCCGAATATTCCTGCGTGGGCTCATCGTCTGGCAGCGCCAAACCCTGCCAAAGTTGAAATCTTGTGAGATGCCCCCCAGCCGCCCGCAAGAGATTGGCTATCTGCTCTTCCATATAAGCTCCTCGCAGCCCTAACTAGGCTTTGTTCCAATCGATATCAGGTCCGCGATGTCGAACACCACCGCCGTTTCGGCAAAACCCAATTCTCTTGTGAAGAATCGGCGAACATAGATGGGCTCATGCACGAAGCCAGAATCGAACTGAACAATCGCAAGAATGAAAGCCTCAGCGACGTTGAGCGACGCCAGGATTTCGTTCTTGGTCAAAATGACGTCACGCCCTTCGGCGTGACGGCCCTTCACCTCGATAAAGCGCAGATGGCCCGCCTGGAGATCGCGGCTTTCAATATCCCAGCCCTTCTTTTCGGCAGATACGTCCCGTGGTTCATGGCCCAGGGCGCGTTCAGCCGCGAACACGGCCTGCATGGCCTTGCGCTCGGATTCAGCCCGCAGGATCGGGTCTTCGGCGAATCCGGTCGACTTGCTGGCCGTGGCTAACGCGACCTTGGCTTTCAGCAGCCCGCCAGGGATCACCAGCGCCGCACCTTTCAGGACCGGCGGCAAAGCGGAAATCTGCCGCTCGCGATCCAACTCCGATTGGCGCCGATGCAGCCGCTCTACCAGGCGTGCGGCCGTCGCCTCTGCGTTTTGAGCGTTGATGCGCTGTTCCTTGCCTGCCCGCTCCTCTTCTCGCAGCCGCGCGGCGCGAGCATCCCAATAGTTGATCTCGCGATTAAGGCGGGCGCGCACCTCGCGCTCGACCTTGTCGATTTCGGCGATCCGGCGCGTCCTTACCTCGTTGAGATGATCGGGAACCAGGGACCGAACGGTATAGCCGAGTGCCTGCGCCTCGACATTATCCGATAGCCAGGGCGCGACGATGGCGTCAGCGACGGATACACTCTCTTCGGGCGTAATCGGGCGATAATCCAGATAGGGCGCGGGTCCGCCGTCGGTCGCCGATCCGTCTTCCTTCAGGAACAGGAACTGAAGCCGCTGCGAAATGGCGCGGGGTTCACCCGACCGGCCGGCCCGTCCATCGCGGATTGCATGTTCGAGATAGACGAGGAGCTTTGGCTCGACGCTTTCGTCTGCATCGTCCACCAGCACGCCGCCCTGGTTGAGGAGTGGTTGGAAACGTTCGAGGATAACGTCGACCAGCGATTCGAGCAGCGGATGACCTGGCGCCACGAGTTCGGCCTGCGGTTGTCCGATGATCAGGGATTTTTCAAAGGTGATGCGCGCGTAACGATCAAGCACCGGATCGGAACGCCCGATCAGCCGGTCGCGTTCCTTCAGGATCGACGGTACACGCAGGATTTCGAATCGGCCTTTTTCGCGTTCGGCAATCCGCCCGCCGAGCATCGTGAAGGCTTCTCGGAAGAACGAGCCGATGAAATGCGGTTGCAGGCGACGGGCTGCCGCGCGCTCCATCTGTTCGCGAATATCGGCGACCGAACTCGGGTTCATGCCTTCGGAGGTTAGTTTGCGTTCGGCGACCAGCTTCTCGATAGCTTCGACATCAACCGCACCATCTACCTTTCGGAAAAGCTCGGCCTTCTTTTCCGGCCGATCACCGTAGCGAATTGCCTCGACGAGGAGATCCCGTAGCGCGTGGCCTTCGAACAGCTCGCCGAGCACGTCATAGACCTTGCCGCCTAGCGCGGCACGGGCCTCTTCAAGCTTCTCAAGCAGGCGGCGATAGACTTCGCCTTCACGCGTGTTTGCTGCGCAGAGATTCCACAGGTGGCAAACTTCAGTCTGGCCTATGCGATGGATGCGGCCGAAACGCTGTTCGAGGCGGTTCGGGTTCCACGGCAGGTCGTAGTTGACCATCAGATGCGCGCCACGCTGAAGGTTCACGCCCTCACCTGCAGCGTCGTTCGCGATCATCACGCGCACACGCGGATCGGAATTAAAGGCGGCAATGGCGCCGCGCCGAGCTTCGCGCGCGATGCCGCCGTGAATGACGACCACAGCCGAAGGATCGCCCATAAGTGCTGCAATCTTCTGTTGCAGATATTCGAGTGTGTCCTTCGGCTCAGTGAAGATCAGCACCTTGCGACGCAGGCCAGTTGCGGCGTCCAGCATCAGCGGCTCGTCGAGAATGGATTCAAGCTCGCGCCATTTGGCATCCTGGCCGGAAAGCTTCAGCCTCAGCGCACGGTCTTCGAGATCTTTCAGAATAAGGATTTCGGCTTCAAGCTCAGCAAGGGTGGCGGCCGCTGTTGCTCGATCGACGATCTGTTCCTCGGCGGCTTCCGCTTCCGCGCCCGGCACCTCATCAATGTCGTCAGGGTCATAGCTGGGCAGAACCGGCGCGTGGGTTAGTGGGGCCGAGTCGGTCTGACGCATAAGTCTTTCTTCATGCAATCGGTCTTGCAGGCGCTTCCGGCGTCGTTCCAGCGAGCGGTGGATCGCGGCCGGCGAAGAGGCAAGGCGGCGCTGAAGGATTTGCAACGCGAAGCCCACATTCGACCGGCGCTTATCGTCGCCTGTCCGATCCGCGCGGTTCATCTCTTCGCGCACGTAGGTCGTGACCGCCTGATAGAGTTTGGCCTCGACAGGGGACAAGGCGAAGCTAGCGGTATAGGCCCGGCGCTCAGGGAAAAGCGGCGTACCGTCGAAGCGATAGAGTTCTTCTTTGGTCAACCGCCTCATCATGTCGGATACGTCGGCTTTGTGAACGCCTTCGCGGAACCGGCCCTCGAACCGGTCTGCGTCGAGCAATCCCATGAAAAGTTGAAAGTCAGCTTCCTTGCCATTGTGCGGAGTCGCGGACATCAGAAGGAAGTTCCGGGTTCGCGTCCCGAGCAGCTTGCCAAGCTTGTGACGCTGAGTTTCCTTAACTTCGCCGCCGAAATACGACGCGGCCATGCGATGGGCTTCGTCGCAGATGATCAGATCCCAATCCCCAGCCGCTCCGAGCTTAGCCTTCAGCTCTTCCGATCGAGCCGCCATATCCAGGCGAACGATGAGGCGATTCTTTTCAGCGAACGGGTTTCCCGTGACGGAGGCTTCGATTTGATCACGCGTTAGGAGATCGAAATGCAGGCCGAATTTTTCGGCCATTTCCTCCTGCCATTGTTCGACAAGGCTTCCAGGCGCGACGATCAGGCAACGTTCAAGGTCGCCTCGAATCAAGAGCTCCTTGATCAGGAGCCCGGCCATAATTGTCTTGCCGGCGCCTGGATCGTCTGCAAGCAGAAAGCGAAGCGGCTGTCGCGGCAGCATTTCGCCGTAGACGGCCGTGATCTGGTGCGGAAGCGCCTCGATCTGTGAAGCACTGACCGCCAGGTAGGGATCGAAAAGGTGGGCAAGCCGAATGCGATATGCTTCGGACGCCAAGCGCAGAAGGGCGCCATCCGCATCAAAGGCGTAAGTACGGCCAGCCATTACGAATTCAAAGCCGGTTTCTTCGCCGCGGTAGACAAGCCGCTCTGCGACTTTGCCATTGACCCGGAAAACCAGATTCACCGCGTCAGGTCCGAATTTGGAAACCGAAACGACCTCCGCGATACCTGCGGCATCGAGGCCTTTGATACGCGCACCAGGCTTGATTCCTTCGAACGTGCTCATGCAACCTCGATGAGAGAACAACGGAGCACGGATCGGGGCAGAGAAAGCCCGCCAGGCGACAGCGACAAAATCAATTGCCAACAGAACGCAATACGAATTTGGAACGCTCCGCCTTGCTTGTCGTAGCGAAGGTTGCTCATAGGCTGCCACCCGTACCACAGCATGACGCAAAATCCATACATCGAGAAATTGCTAGAGCTCTCGCTGTGGCTGTGCGCCAAACTGTGAGCAAGTTCTGTAGGCATGCGATCATCAGAGACCCAGGATCTCGTAGCGATTTGGATGGTTCTTCTTTTCGGCCGATGATCGATCACGATCGACTTGTATAAAGCCGTGTTCGATCAGTACAGAGATCGCACGGCGGATTTTTGCTTCCGGGATTCCTGTGTAAATCCAAATCCTCTCGTACCCGATCATAGCGGCATTGGTCTTTCCGTCCCGAAAGGCGCAGAAGAGCAGGTAGAGCTTCAGTGCGTTCATGTCCGACTCGCGCCGACATGAGAGCTCATGAAGCGCCGACAGCCGATCCGACGGAGCCTGCCTGTAAAGCGTCTTGTTGGGAATCTTACCGTACCGATCCGTTTCTCCATACCCGGTAAGAAAGTAGCGATTCTTCCCACCCCGGCCTTCCCGCTTTACAATAACGATGCCAGCACTCGTCAGTAGCTTAACCGCCGACGAAATCATAGCGCGCGACAAGTCTGTTAGGTCTATCAGTTCGTCATATGACATACATGCAGATCCCTGGGTTTGCGCTGCCTGTGCGGTAGATTTGTTCTCGGCGCGGACAACGATTGCCAGGAGCACCTTCAGCGCTGCGGTGGACACACCCAGGAGGTGTCCCGTCCTGAAAAGCCTGAGACCCGTATCATGAATCCAGGCCGTGGGAAGGCGCGACCACCGGCTCTGAGCTACGGCCTCCATCTCAGCTCGGAATTTTTGTGAGGGCGATGCCGACGACAATGAGTGCCGCCAAGGCAATAATGACGACCGCGGGCAGTGGTTCGATCTTCGCAAGGGCGAATAGTGATTTCCAGAACATGTTTGGTCTCCGTGCGATCAAGGGCTGCTAATGGCAAAAATTTATACGACCAGACCAAGAGTATCTAGATACCGTTTTGGATGAGCATGGCAGTCAAGGCGCAGTAGTTTGTTGTAAATCAACAACTTGGATAAAAATCAGAGAAGTTCATGGGGAAAACTTTTAGTTCACGGTGGGCTGCTATGAGGTGAGGATTTGCGGGCAGCCCACGGTCCAATTCGATCAGATTGGAGATGCCTTTCGCATTGGAACCGGGAGCGCGCGCGGTCGTACCGGCGCTGGGCCGGTCGCTGGGGAGCGCAGTGCGGCAACGCTCTTTCAGCGACTTAGCTCCCGTCCCGGCCAGAAGAAAGGCTTGCGTCCCACGGGTGGGAAAACGGTGTCCTCCCCCGCCTTGGCTGAGTACGTCGACGGCTTGCATGCCGCGGGAATCCCGCGATAGCGTATACTGGCATCCGAAAGCGATGGGAGGGCTGCCGACCGGTGACTGACCTAATTTTCGAACGGAACCACGCTTTGGACGCGATCCGCTTGGCCAAAGCCAACGGACGGGAATGGCTTTATGAGAGCTATCCCAAACCCAACGGGCAGACGCGCAGATCCAGCACGGGATTCCTGATGCACGAGGGCGCGGCTTACCCTGTGAAGCCGCTTGGGCGCCTGGCGAACGAGATCGCCGGGAGCCCTATGACAAACAACCCGATTACCAACGTATTCCGACGATACTTCGAGAACTTGGAGTTCCAGCTGATAGACAGCCCGGAGGACGAGGCGGAGAGCACGGCCGAGCGCCAGCGCCGTCTGGCCGAGGTTTGGGAGCGCCCGGGTCAAGCCAAGTTTCGCCGCGCGGTCTTCGACCTGTTCGGTGCGCGCTGTCTCGTGACCGGGTGCGAGACACTGATGGCCTTGGAGGCTGCCCACGTTCTGCCCGTGTCCTGCGGCGGCTGCGACGAAGGATGGAACGGCATCCCGTTGCGCGCCGACCTGCACCGGCTATTCGACGCCGGCGTCATCATGCTGGAGCCCAGCACTTGGAAGCTGGTCGTCATGGAACCCGTACGTAAGGAATACGGCCGGTATCACGGCCTAGACCTTGGGCCGCTCTTCGCCAAGATTCATGATGCATTTAAGCTGGCGGCGGCGCTGCGGAAACGGCTTAATCTAACTACCGAAATGCAAGCCGATCAGACGTCCACGTAGCCGGCCGTCCGGAACCCAATCGGGGTACTAATTGACGCGCGCTCAGCGACTTTCAGATTCCGCTACCCGTATGATCTCAAGAGGGTCAGCACCGATCGCCCTCGCAACGGTGACGAACTCGGCCACGTCCAGGCGCCGCTCTCCCAGCTCGAACTTCGAGACAAATGTCTGCCGCTGCCCGAGGCGCCTACCCAGTTCGACCTGGGTGATGCCAGCATCCTTGCGCACTTCAACGAGAAGCACGATCATCTTGCGGTAGAGATCGGAACGAAGTGAGGACAAGGGCAGCGCCAGTGCTGAGACTGGCTGTTCAATAAAACCCTAAATCGGTGTACCCCAAATTAGGGTATTGTGACAGAGTTGTCTGGGGGCGAGCTCGTCGGCATCAGCTATCGACCGCTCGGCCTGGGAGGGTCATATCAATGCGATTCGCCTATTTGGCGGCACTTGGATGCTGCCTCATCTCGTTTATATCAATATCAGCCGAAGCAAACGACACTATCGGCAGTTTCAGGTTCATAGAAAAGAAGGACGGCGTCACCGACGAAGACCGGAGTCTTATCGTCACTTACAGTCCTGGCGAAGATACCAGGCTGAGTTGGCGCTGCAGAGGTCCGGACTTAGAGGCTTTGACCGACATCGGGCAATATATGGTTGGCGATAACTATGACGTCAGCGTGCGGTATCGGGTCGATAAATCACTGCCTTCGCCCCTCCAGAGCTGGGCGCTTTCTTCGGAGAACGACGCTGCCTTCGTTCCTGATTCAGAAGTGCCAGAATTTACCCGACAGGCCATATCCGGAAAGACCATTGTGATTGGCGTCACAGATTTATTTGACGGTGCTGAGGTCCAGCACGAATTTGACCTTTCTGGGCTGGGAGCAGCGATTAAGATGCTGCCTTGTTTCAGAGGCTTTGCCCAGTAGGGCTTTAAGAGGCTCGCCCCATCCCTTTCAGGTTCTTAGCCGGGCAAAAGGGCTCGAATTGAAAACGAAAGCCAGGCGAGGTGGCTCAAGAGTAGTGCCCGAAAACGGCTTCTATCGTTCCGAGCGCTGTCTTTGTTTGGTCCATCGACGGCGGCCTTGCCGCAGTGAATCCTATTTGACCCGGCAAGTTCGTAGTCTTTGAGACAACGAGATACGTGATGTCCGGCCGACCTGCTGACGTTTCTTCGCGAGATATTTCGTCCAGGATTGGCTTCCATGGGCCCTGGGCTGGGATACCTAGTGCCGAGCCCAACTCGCTGTAGAAGATCGTCCGACGTTGCTTGGCGCGGTCGCGGAGCACCCCAACAATCGCATCCTTGTGCGCACGATACGGTACCATCGTTCCCTCCACCTGCTCACGTTCCCACACTTGCACAACGTGCCTACAGGTTCAAACTGATCCAGCGCAGCCGCTCGGGGCAGTTGATAGGCTGGCATACTCCTGTAAGGGTTAGGGTGCCGGGACGCAAAGCCTGTTGATGCGGGCGTCTTGCCGGCGCTGGTCCGGTGTTCGGGGAGCGTCGGGGGAGCAGCAGCGCTTTTTCAGCGGCCGTGGCCCTCCGGTCAAAGAGCCTGGGAGGGTCAGCGCGAACTCGTGCCAGACAGATCTTGCCTCTAACGTGCGCGCATTGAGCCGATTCGGCGATCGGCCGATACCGGCATGATCGCGCCAAAGCACATGGTGGTGGCGGCCACTTATCTGTGCGACGAAAGTGTCGCCGACGGGAGCTACGCTTCAAGGATCCACGAGATGTTGCCGGAAAAACTGTCCGATCTGATTGCCTATGACGCCGGAACGCTGAGAGTGACCAGCCGCGAAAGTAAACGGCTCGAATTTAAGCAGGCGTTCGTTCGTGCCAACCTTCCAGCCTATGAGCGCACGATCGCTGCGTTCGCCAACACCCAGGGCGGCTTTCTCGTCTTTGGCGTCGACAACAATCCCCGCGTCATAGTCGGCACGCCGCCGGCGGACATCGCCGACGAGGCAGACATCTCCACGCTGCTGCGCCAAGACTTCGCGCCAGAACTGCCGTTCGAGAGCAAGGTTTATGAGGTGGACGGCAAAACCGTGTTCGCTATGGCCGTCGAGCCGGCGCTTGACCGGCCGGTGATCTGCACCAAGACACGCAATCGGAGCTTCACGGATCCAACCGGCAAGAAGGTAACCGAGCCAGTAATCATCGAGGCCACTATCTACTACCGCTATACGGCTCGTACCTCGGCCATCGGCTACCCGGAACTCAAGGCATTACTCGATGCGCGCGAAGAGCGGCGCATGACGATGCTGCTGGAGACCATCGAAGCCGTCGAGCGAGTCGGCGTGGAACGCGCTGGAGTTGTAGACATCACCACGTTCGGCGATGCCAACAAGTCTACCAACCTGTACGTGTCGCACGAGACTGCGCGCTCCATGAACTTCATTGAGGAGGGACGCTTTACTGAGAAGGAGGAAGAAGGATCGCCAGCTTACATGGTGGTCGGAAAGGTGTCGCTAGGCGAAGTTGTCCGGGCGCCCCTTGCCGAAGCTGACAAGAACCTTCCCTCAGAAGCAGCAGCGGCGTTGGCAGACGTCGTGCACCAGGTGTGCGGCAACGAAGTTGCACTGAACCAGAGCGGGGTCTTGCCGCTGCTAAAGGCGTTCAACCTGATGGAACTGCCATACCATGAGTACGACGCGAAGGTGAAACGTCGCTACATCACTCAAGAGGGAATAGCCGCGCTGCAGGACGCTATCCGCGCAGAGCCACTTAGAGCATTGCAGAGCTTCGCCTCCAAGAAAACGATCGAGGGTTATCTGGCCACGCAAGCGGCAGCCGTCCTGCCCGAATTACAAGCGGCACCAGCCGTTAACGCCGCTCCATGACGCTTCGTTGTCGCATCCTCGATGGCCAGACAGATCTGTCATTTCCAGGCGCGCGCGGCCGAGAATCCGTAAAGATCATGATGAAGAACAAGTGCTCGGACTCGTCGCCATGGCGCTTTGCAATCCATCGCGTGTCAACTACCTAACCCGTGGCCTCCATGTCGCGGCAGTCTTCGCCACGGAACCCGGCGGCATGTCGTTGCGATCGACGAGTTCATAGCCGAGATGGCGCATCACTTGACCAACTATGGAGCCGGCGTCGACGGTCCCAAGGTCATGCGGGTGATAGAGAGGTCCAAGGTCAGCGACGATCAACGGTTCGACGCCTGCCAAGGCCGGTAGACCTGCCTCTGTTGCTTCCAACATGAGTCTCTTGCCCTGACTGGACCATGCGATCTCTTCCATACGGAGGTGAACCGGGTCAGAGAAGGTGATGCCGCCGGAACGAAGCGGCAGGCCGGACGCGTTGATCAGGTCTATAATTTCTTGACCGCCTTGTTCGAGGCGCTTCCTGGCATTTTCGTAGAGCGTTGCCCGCCGTTCCGGCGACATTGCCTTCAGCTTGTCCATCGTCATCTGCATGACCTTCTCCCTTACTGACCGCTGTGACGCAACAGAGTGTAGCTTTGGATTGGTTCGCCGCGCACCTGTGCGCGCACCGGCTGATTGTTCGCGTCGACCTTGGGCTCGGCGCCGATCGCGTTCTTGATGTACCAGCCGAGATACATATTCAGCGGCGTCTTGCCCGGTAGTTTGACCGCGTAAGCATCGCCGCCGATCGCGCGCTCGTACTGAGCTTTCAGCTCGGGCTTTTCCATGGCGGCCTGGAACACAGTCAGCACGAAGTGCTCGTCGAAGCGGCCCGTGGCAAAAAGCACCTTTGAGAGCTCAACGAACTTGTCGATGGTCTTGTACTGGGCCTTCAGCATCGTGCTGGTGGCCTTGTCCATCCACTCGGTGTCGATCGCGAGCTTATGGATGGCGCGCTGGATCAGAGCGCTGGCCTCGATGCCCTGGGCGCGAGCCTCTTCGCGAATGGCAGCCATCGCCTCCTTGTTTACGTTCACCGTGAACTTTTCGGTTTCCATAGTCATCGTCGCCTCCCTTATGTTGTCTGTTGCGCAATCATTCAACGTATAGGAGGGATACATTGCACATTGCTCTCTGTCAATGCATGACAGGCATACATTGGATAACTTTTCCAGTGTACGATCCCTCGGCGGTTGAACCCGGCTGAGTCCCCGCCCCGGTCAAAAAAGCTGGCTCGCCGTTCCTTGCAGGGGTCCCTCCCGCGGCAATCGCGACGCGATGGAGGTCAGTCCGCCGACCCGACAGGCGGCGAGGTCACGCCAGCCTAAGAAATGGCGCCGGCGCGATTGCGGCTGCCCGCACCGACCCGGCGCGCATGGATGGTGTGGGCGCCGCTGACGCGCAATCGATAGTCGAGCATTGGTTGGCTGACGCCGTACAGCTGCTTGGCAACCGATACCAGCCCTTGGCTGACGATATTGAGCGCTGCCTCATTTGAGATGAGTAGACAGCCGCCAAGGAAGTTGGCTTCCGCCTCGATTCCACCATCGCGGGAGCGTTCGCCCTTTGCTGTCAGCGGCGGCGTGCATTTATGTCCGAGGAAGCAATGCGCCAGTTCGTGGCAGATGTTGCTGCGCTGTCGGTGCGGATGGTGCGAATCGTTGTGGACGATCGCAGTGGTCGCACCGCGCGGCACGGTCACGGCAGAAAATGCGGACTGATCCCTGCCGAGAAATGCTTTGGCGTCGCAGTCGAGTTCGCTGAGCTTCAGCAAGACAATGTCGAACTCGGCGCAGATCGCGATGGGATCGATTCGATCGATCGGCCCAAGCCCCATCTTATCGCGCACTTTAAGCGCGATGCGGTTTGCCTCAGCCTTGAAGCCATGCCGAAATGCCAAGTTAGCTCTCCTTCAACCTGTTGTAGGTGCTGAGAACAATCTCCTCCATCAGCTTGGCGTTTGTCGGCGTGAGGTTGGGGTCGGCGCGTAAAAGCGCGGTGATTTTGGCTAGTGCCGGTGCCTCGCCTGCTGTCGTTCCAGGAATAAACGATTCGGCCTTGAGCTTCGACCATTTCAGAAGGGCAGCCAGCCCGTTTACATCGGGTTTTGCGCCCTGGCCCATCCGAGATAGTGTGGAGGCGGCAACTCCAGTCGCCTCCGCGACATCTTTCCAAGTCATTTGCTTGATCAGGCGAGTCGCGTTCAGTGCTGCGAAGAATGATTCCGTATCAAAGTTGTCTGTCACGTCGTCTCCGTTGCAAAAAAGGAATCGATTGCGATCTTGCAATTATCCCGAATCTCCATACTGGTATCAAATCGATTGCGATTTCGCAATTGATTGCTCGAACCCGCATCAAGGAGAAAGCCATGGACGTCGCCGACGCCGCACAAAATGCCCCGCACGGGAAAGAGAAGACGGTCACGATCATCGTGAACGGACGTGCGAAAACTTTGCCCAAGAAGGAGGAGATCTCCTTCGACGAGGTGGTTGACATCGCCTTTCCCGGCCATCCTACCGGCGATGGTATCCAGTACACGGTCCAGTACACCCGCGGACAAGGAAACAAGCCGGCGGGCACGTTAGTCGAAGGCCAGTCGGTGAAAACCAAGGACGGGATGGAGTTCGATGTCACGTCGACCAATCGCTCTTAGTCGTGATTTGCTCCGTCTGCAAAATGAGGGCTATGACATCGACATTCGGGACGGTTTCCTGCTTGTCAGGAACGTCCCCTTTGTCACTTCCACATGCAGCATAGAACGCGCGACACTGATCTCGCCGCTGTCGCTGTTAGGGGATGTCACCGCGAAGCCCCGCAAGCATGTCTGCTACTGGACTGGAGCACACCCGTGCCATGCAGACGGCGCCAAAATCAGGTCGATCGAAAATGGAGCCGGGCCGCAGGACCTGGCCCCTGGCCTGCATGCGGCCTTTACCTTCTCCGCCAAGGCCGACTACCGCGACTACCACCACAAGATGACGACATACATAGGGCGCATCGCCGGCGAGGCAGCAAAGCTCGATCCGACCGCCACAGCCCGGATTTTTTCAGCTATCGCAGCCGAGGCCGAGGAGTCAGTGTTCCAGTATGTCGACACGGCAACGAGCCGCGCCGGCATTGGCGCGATTAACTCGAAGGTTGCCGGACAAAAGATCGGCTTTGCGGGCCTCGGCGGCACAGGCAGCTATATTCTTGATCTCGTCGCAAAGAGCTCGGTCGCCGAAATCCATCTCTTCGATGGAGACGTGTTTTCCCAGCACAACGCATTCCGCGCACCAGGAGCTGCCAGTCTGGACGAACTGAAGGATGGCATGCTGAAAGTCGACCGGTTTGCTGGTATTTATTCGCGCTTGCACCGCGGAATCAAACCGCACGCATTTTTTCTCGATGAGACGAACGTCGGGGCGCTGGCCGGCCTCGATTTTGTTTTCGTCTGCATGGATGTCGGTCACGCCAAACGCGCAGTCATTGACTATCTGGTGGCCAATGGCATCTCGTTCGTCGACGCCGGCATGGGCGTGACAGTCGACGATGGGCGCCTTGGGGGCATTGTACGTGTCACTGTCAGCACGCCCGAAACACGCGGCCTTGCCGCACCGCATATTTCCTATGCCGACGACGCCGGCGGCGCCAATGAATATACCAGCAACATCCAGGTCGCCGAGCTAAACGCGCTGAACGCCGCCTTGGCGGTCATGCAATGGAAGAAGCTGGCGACGATTTATCGGGATAGCCGGCAGTCGGTCTACCTCGGATACTCCATCGCAAGCGGCGAAATCATCACCGAGGGACTTGATGGCGCCGGTTGATCGTCTTCAGCCAAGGTTCGTCGAATACATCCCCGACGATGTCGAGGCGGGCGTACTGTACGTCTCGCGACGTTTTTCCACGGCCACCCATCTTTGCTGTTGCGGCTGCGGTCTTGAAGTGGTGACGCCGCTGAACCCCGCCAAATGGGGCGTAGTCGAACGAAATGGCAGGGTCTCGCTGACCCCTTCCGTTGGCAACTGGAGTTTTCCTTGCCGGTCGCATTACATCGTTTCGGACAACCGTGTTCTATGGGCAAGGTCGATGTCACCTGAGGCCATTGCCGCTGTGCAAAGGCGGGATGTCGAAGATGCTGTGCGCCTTGCACCACCGAGGCCCAGTTGGGTTCGTCGACTGCTGGCCGGCGCTCTGGTTGCCTGGACGTCGACGATTGCTGCAATCCAGCGGCCGTGGCGCAAATAGCTTCGGCTTCTGGCGCTCGCTTCTGAAAGATCTGCCATCGACGCGCGCATGGGCGAGGCGCTTTTTGCATTCGCGTCGGACCCTCATAGTCCGCAGACCTAACGCTGGCGGCCCATCCCGGTCTAGATACGGTCCGCCGCTGTCATGACAATCGCGCGGAAGAGTGGTCCGCCATGTAGCCAGGAAGAAGGCCGGTCTGGAACCAGGCCGGCCTTGGCATATGCGGACCGTCGACCGAGAGAGTTTTGACTAAACGTCAAAGTCAGCGGTATGCGTACTCCTCGCAGCCTTCTGCGAAAGGGCGAGGATATGATGGACTGCCATCGGGTCTAGCATCGATTGGACCCAGGAGCGAAACGTGTGGATGCCGAATATTGTCCACTCCGTTGGGTCATCAGCGACGACGACGACGGTGTAGCTTCGTCCATCTGCAGTGACTTGGAACCCTGAGAAGCCGTCTCCTCCGAGGGAATTTCGCGATCGGAGAGGGGTACGCTGTCGGATCGCCTGTGATACGTGCCGGACGCGCAGGGTAGGGTAGCGCTCATAGAACTGCTCCCACTCTTCACGTTTGTCGGTTTCACCGAGTGCAAGACGGAGATCTGTATTCCGAGAAAGTTTGTCGTTCATTTTTGCTCCTTGCGGTGCCCGGACGACCATCCGCCGGGGCTGGGCGCGGTTGTGACACGCGGCCATGGAGCTGGCACATGCGCCAAGGTGGGACCGCTCGACGAGGTTAGCGCGACCAGCAGTCAGCGGGACGGAGAGCACAGACAGGGGGAGATCATGCGCTTTATGCGGACGCCCTGCTTTGTAACAGAAAGACACAGCCAACCTGCCCCCCCTCTTTTGGGAAAGCAGGACATGCGCATAATCCGCATGACGTCTCTCAGAACGGTGGGGCGTCAACGACCGACCGAGCACTCCGCACGGCGGCCCGGGCATCGGCGGTCAGCCTCAGCCCGATGAACCCGCGTTTTCCGCCGGTGTCGTCATGCCGCTCGCCGCGATCCTTCAAGCTTGAGCTGAACTTCTTCTTAGAAAAGGCGCGTTCATTGGCTGCCCGACACCAGATCATGTAGCTCTCGAAGAGGTCCGCAACGGGTTCCTTGTGGGTCAAATCACGATCGCAACACTCGCTGATCCATCGGCCCAGTAGATCTTCATCCTGCAGATACTCCTGTGTGGCAGCCTTGACCCGGGCAGGTCGCTCCAGTCCGTCTGCGCGCCACTTACTGTACCCATCAATCATCCAGCGCAGGATGGCCGGCGCCTCCTCGCGCAGCTTTCCTTCCAGATTCCGGTCGACGTTCTTCTCGGAAATGGTGACCGTAAACGGCAGCAGATGGATACGTCGCCGAATCGCCTCGTCTACTGTGGTAAAACCGGGCCGATGGTTTCCGGCAATGAATAGCTTGAACTGCGGGAGATACTCAAAGAAGTCCTGCCGCATAAAGCGAGCCTTGATCGGATCGCCACCGGTCATCTGCTTGATCCTGGCCTCAGCCCATCGCCGACCGTCCTCGGTCTCCTGCACCGTGACGAGCCGCGCTCCGCGAAGATCAGCCAATTCGGTCGGGTGCTGCGGCTGGCTGTTGGCGGTCAACGTGTCCGTCGCCGTGGATGTACCGTAGTCACCCAGGATGAATCGGACCGTGTTTACGAACACCGACTTGCCATTGCGACCTGTGCCCCACGCAAAGAACAATGCATGCTCCGACGTTTCGCCGGAGAGGAAGTAGCCGCACATCCGCTGAAGATAGTCGACGTATTCCTGATCGCCGTCAGTCACTTCCGACAGAAAGCGGAGAAAACGTTCGGGCGCAATCCCTTCACCTGCGGGGCCAACGCGGGCCATCTTCGTGCAATGCGCACTGGGATCGTGCGAAAGCACTTTTCCCGTATCGAGGTCGACGATGCCGTCCGGCGTGTTCAACACCCTCAGGTCTCCGTCCCAGATCTCTGCCGGCACCGCCAGGCGCCGGTCGGAGCGCGCGAGGCGCTCAACGGCAGCGCTGGTACTCGCCAAGCAGAGCCTGTAAGCTTCAGAAGCTTTGTCAACTCGGCGGGCAGCGTCGCGCGCCAGGTGGCGAACCCGGTCGTGAACGTCAAGGGTCTTGTCTTTTGCCCACCGATGGCCATCCCAAACGAGCCACTGATCCCATTCCGGAACGTAGCGCATGGAGCTGCAGTGCGCCTCGGCAAAAGTCAGCGCCAGGTGCTCTTGGCTGAATGCCGGCGCGCCGTCGACACCGGCAACGCGAGGCGCCGGCTCATTATTCAGGATCGCCTCTGCGAGCGCCCGCTGCGCCGCACGAAACTTGTCGTTCTGGCGGCTGGCATGACCTCCGATCGCCCAGTGGGCGTTCACCAGAAAGGAGAGTGCGAGCTCCAATGGGGCGCCGCTTCGGACACACTCTCCCGCAAAGGCAAGAGAAGCCTCGCTCTCAGTATATCCCGCCTCGTCAAGCGGAACCCTGATCGCCTGACCGTCGCCGCTTAGCCTAACGTCCTTCGGTCCTCGTACACCCAGCCGCGCCTGCATCCGGGCCAAATCTGTCGGAAGATTCGCCAAGTCAGGTACCGAATCCAAATCTCCAGGTGTCAGGTGAGACAACGCGTGCAGGAGATCACGCTGCATCGGGCTTGGGTCCGCCCCGCTGACCTTGTCTGCGAAGTTCGGATGGAACGGCTTGTCGTCTCGTGCCGGTGACGACACCGGCACGACTGTTACAACCGAAAAGGCAGCGAAGTGCTCGAGCGAATAAGTGCGGTCCGAACTGGCTGAAATGATAGCCGCAGTCCGGCCGGTCTTGTGGTTGATGCAGCCCGGAAGGCGCATCATCCGATTCGCGTTTGCAACACCGTCAACTTTTACCAACATTGGCGAGGTCGCTTTGCGTAGCCAAGCGATCAGGGCCTCATTTGCGGATTTCGCTTTCTGCATGTCGCCTGTGGGTTCGACCAAATCCCAGTGCGCCTGAATACCGCGACCGCTGTCCACAATCATCGTGGGCTGTAATGGCATGCTCCCTATTACTTCCAGCGCATGCTTGCGGGCGGTATCATGATCCTCGCCTGCAGGGTCAAGATCAACCTGAAGCCGGGTACGCAGCGCGATCTCAGCTTCCTTTGGTGGGTTTCCATTCCGGGGTGCCCACCCTTCGGGCGGCGCATTGTTGATGACGTAGATATGATCGCCTTCCAGGTTGCTCGCCTGAGCCCATGCTACGGCCTGGTCAATGTCTCTGAAGACGCGGCAGTATGTTGATCGCTGATTTGAGCTGGCGCGTTTGTCAATTCTTACCAAGGCCAGAGGCAGTCGACTTGTCAGGAACGCATGCAAACTGTTGTCGTCCATGCCGTCGCCTTTTTCCGGCGTCATCTCGGGCATGATGGCTTGCTGCCCATCTACCCCTTCGGCCGCTCCAGACGGCACCTCGAGGTGCACAACCTTCGACCCGAGATTCATTGAGTGCCTTTGGCGGCACGAGCCGCGCGCAGCTTGCGCTCGTGTACCCCCTCAAAAGAGTCGCGCGCGTCCAATCGCAAAGCCATCCACTGCTCGATCTCCCGTTCAAGGAAAGCAATTTTATGTGGCCCAAGGGGTACTGGCCTCGGAAACGAGCCTGCCGCGATTTTGCGATAAATGTGCGTTTTGGAGAACGAGATCCGGTCAATGACCTCGTCCATGCTGATAAAGCGATCTGCCACTCTTCACCTCCAGTAACCAGTGACCGGAGGAATGCGTGATGAATGTGCTCAGGGCAAAAGCGCTAACCCGGCGAGGGGTGCAAAGTTTAGCGCGGCCGCATGGCGTTCGAGCATTGGTCGACAGTGTATCCGGGGTCGATGAGCCGGGCCACCTCATACACCATCATGAGAGCCGGTGCCGATGCCCTTTTCTTCACAGTCGACCTCGTTTTCCGTGATGCCTTCAATTTCTTTGCCAGCCTCACGCCATTGTTGACTATCGACCCGTCTTCGTCCGATTGATCGCTCCAGGGTATATCAGTCTCACTTCGGACGTAGTCGAATAGCACGCCGACTAATGCCTTTAGACCGCTGGTCTTGACGCGAACCTCCTTGCCCGCGTCATCCTTCATCGGAGTGCGAAGAGACCTGTCCGTGGTCGTGGGGATAAGGTGCTCGTCCGCTCTCAGGCCAGCTACGGCTCTCTTAAGCAAGCCGCGCAGGTCACGATTGCTGTCTGGTTCCTCATACGACCTGTCGAGATCGAGGTCTATCATTGCCAGATTGACCGACGAATTCTCCAAGGCATGCAAAGCTGATTCCAGCGCCTTTAGCAGCTTTCGATTTGCCGTCCTTTGGCGTGGAGCCGCAGCCTCGATCCCCAGGGCATCTCTGTGCGCTTGTTCGGCTCGCTTCATTGCTTCGAACAGGCTGCTCTCTTTGCCGATTAAGGGCGTATCTCTCTTCGGGTCGCCCGTCGGATTAACGCGCCGAACGCGGCGTGCAACCTCCATCGCGTCCTGAGATGAAATGGTAGTGGTTTCTCCCTCAGATGGTGCACGACATGGATTCTCCCCAACCTCAGCGATTTTCTCTGTCAAGTCGGATGCTCCGGTCGCCAAGGACGTTCGGCCATCCCTTTGTCGGACGATCGATGCTGGCTGTGAAACGCATCTAATAAGCTTTCACGGACATGCAAGGCCGGTGATGCTTTGGCCGTTTACATGTTGAAGCCTGCCGATCTGCTCGCCGCTCCAGCCATCACCGTGGCCACGCCGCCGGCTGCTTTTCCGCTCTAGGCCGCAGTCGATAGCCGCCCTTGGCTACCACGCACAACCACGGTCAGCACGTGTTCAGCATACGCCTGCAGCGCCCGCCGCTTCTCCTCCAGGTAGTCGTGCTTGTTGTAGGTCTTCTGCAACCCCGGCTTGGCATGGCCGAGCACGGCGTCGCGAACTTCCTGGTTGAAGCCCAGATGCGCTAGTCGGGTTTCGCAGGTCACCCGGAAATCGTGGATGCGGTAGTGTTGGAGGATGGCTTCCGGCTTGCCCAGTTCCTTCCGCAGATATTCCTGGGCCAGGTCGTCCAGCGCACGCTTGCCCTGGGAGAAGCCGGCAACTGGAACACGACCATGCCGCGACGAGAAAACAAAGTAGTCGTTGGCGCCGGTCCAAACTGGCAGCCGCTCGAACAAAGCCCAGAGCGGTGCCGACATCGGCACGATGTGCTCGCGACGGCTCTTGAAGCGCTCCTTGCCAAGGTCCAGCCACCGATTGTCTGCATCGATCTCGGAACGCTTGCAAAAGGCCCACTCCGCCCGGCGCTGGCCTGTAAGCATAAGCGTCTGATAGAGCGAGCCAAACGGATAACGCAAATCGTCCGCAGCCATCCAGATCGAGCGGATTTCGATGTCGCTAAGCGCGCGTCCGGCCTCCGTGTTTCGCGCCAGATCGTTTCGCTTCATACCGCTAAGTGGGTTGTTGGCGATGAGCTCGCGGTCGGCCGCCCAGTTGAAGATGCGTGACATCTGCTTGCGGACCTCACGCGCCGTTCCAATCCGGCCGCTTGCAACAATGTTGTCGATGATTTCGTGCACGTCGGATCGCCGGATATCCGCAATCGGTGTGTCACCCAAATGCGGCACAACGTGCAGGCGCAACACCCGCTCGACGTTTGGCCAGCTCGATATGGTCCTTGCTGCGTCCTGCCTTATATGTCGCTCCAATACCGCCGAGAATGTATTTGCCCGCCGCTCTCGCACGCTAGAGGCCAGCTCGGCTCTCGGGTCTGCGCCGGCGCCGGCCTTGCCTAAGATTGCCCGGGCACGCTCTCTGGCGTCTGCCAGACTGACCACCGGCCATCTTCCAAGCGTGATTCGATGCTGTTTGCCGGCTAAATGGCGGCCGGATTCGGTCTGGCCGCCCTCGCCGAGGACCCGGTAGATCACCGAGAAGGATTTCGCCCCTTGATCGGAGACCCGTAGGATTAAACCGGGGCACAAGTCGTCACCGACCTCTAGCCGACCGGTCTTAGGCGGTGTCATGCGTTCAAGGAACTGGTTCGTAAGGCGCTTCTTGCTGGTCGTGGCCATTTGCTCCCCCGGGTATCCGGGTCCTCTTCGTTGATCGTTCGCCGGGTTTCCGAGGGGAGCCGCAGGGCGCGGTTTTCGACGGAACTCGACGGAACTGATCGTTCCGCTCCCCGCGCCCATAGACAATCGTTTTCTGGATGAAGGAGTTACTTGGCGTGACGAAAAGCGTCGTCGAATCAATGGGTTGCCAAGGTTGGGGTCGAGCGTTCGAATCGCTTCACCCGCTCCAATTTCCTCTAAGGAAATCAAGCATCGAAAAGCCGCGGTCCGCCGCGGCTTTTTCGTTTTTGGACATTGTCGAACTGGGAGCTTGGGCCGAACTGCGCTTCGTCCATCCGCCTCTCATGTCACATAAAATTACAGCCAGGAACGCTTCCCGCCTCGCCTCGTTAGCCCTCCACCACCTAACGATGGAGAAAAACCAATGCAGGATATTTCCGGTAAGCGCGTCGCTATCCTTGCGACAAACGGGTTCGAACGATCCGAGCTTGAAGTTCCGCTCAAAAAATTACGCGAGGCGGGCGCCGAGGTCGATGTCGTGTCGCTCGCAAGCGGCAAGATCAAAGGCTGGGACCTCAAGGACTGGGGTCGGGAGATTCCTGTCGACAAGACGTTGGATGAGGCGCGGTCGGACGACTATGACGCGATCGTCCTGCCTGGCGGGGTCATCAATCCGGATCTGCTGCGCGTCGAGCGAAAGGCCCTGGACTTCGTCGAATCGTTCTGGTCGGCCAAGAAGGTCGTCGGCGCGATCTGCCATGCGCCCTGGCTTCTCGCCGAGACCGGCATCGTAAGGGGTCGCCGGGTCACGTCTTACAAATCGATCAAGACCGATGTGATCAACGCCGGCGGTCTGTGGGAGGACACCGAAGTCGTCACCGACCAGGGGCTCGTCAGCAGTCGCAATCCCGGCGATCTCGACGCGTTCTGCGACAAGCTCGCCGAGGAGATCAGGGAAGGGCGGCACGACAGAAGGGTTGCTGCCTAGCCGCCTGTCCGCCCAGACGATCGACCGCGCAAGCTTTTCACAGTCAGCCCTTCGCCCCATCCGCCTTCCGCAGCGATGCCTGATGCACCAGCGAGGTCCAGCTGTTGGTCGAGGCGAGGTGGCAATAGAGCAGGCCGAGCGCGCCTGATTTGCGCAGGTCGAGAAACGCCTCGTCGCTCAATTTGTTGAAGGCCGGCTCGTCGATCACCTGGAAGTCGGTGAGGTTGAGCACCTCGCCACCCTCCAGCGTCACCTTGCTCTGGCGCGGCGAAAACAGGCCGTGCGCATCGATCTTTTCGACCATCTCGCGGGTGGCTCGGAAGTCGATCTGGAACTGGTTGCAGAAGGCGAGCGCCTGTCTGGTCGCTTCGGTCGGCTCGTTGCCGGCGAAGAACGGCAGGATCTTGTCGTCGCGCAACGGCGCCAGCAGCTGGTCGACGATGCGATTGCTGGCCCGGTCGGCGCACAGCGTCAGCCGGCCGGCCGATGTCGGGTCTTCGGCCAGGATGAAAGGATAGCGCCGGACATAGGCGGGGATGTAGTGCGGCCCGGTCCATTTGCCGTCGGCATCGACGAACAAATTCTCGTTCTGGCGCACGCCGGTGATGATCACCGGCGACTTGGCCGGGCCGATGAAGACGATCGGGTAGGAGCGCATCGCCGCCGGCATTTCCGACGCGACCACCGGAATGGCGTGCGCCGAGCGGGCGAAGCCGAAGTCACTGCGCGCGGTCAGGCCAAGCGAGCCGTGCCGCGCCGGATTGAGCGCCTCGGGCCTCGAATAGAACAGCGGCAGCGCATCGCCCGTCACGTCCGTCTTTGCATCCGCCATCATCCGTCTCCCGCACGCCCATCAGGCTGCCAATGGTCCCGAAGCCGGGATCTATGCTTTGTTTGCGCTGATCTTGGATCGAAAGGAATCCCGCGCAGGACAAAGTACTACAGCGTCTCTTGCGCGCATAAAAGGACAGGCGGTGCTGTATCTTTGGGATTTGCGGCGATCGATTGTCTTGGGGAACACGACCGCCGCCTGCCCGCCTCTGGACAGCTTGCGGCGAAGCGGCGACAGTGCCGCCTGCAAGGTGGATTGAGGTTGATAGCATGGCGTCGGTATCGGATTTCGAGCAGGGACAAACCTTCACCATCGAAGCCGGGGGCAAGCAGATCCCGCTCGAACTGAGCGCGGTCAAACCCATCGCCGCCAGCCCGCGCCCGGGCGGCGGTTTCTCGCTGCTGTTCAGAGGCCCGCGCGACATCGCGCTGCCGCAGGCGACCTACCTTTTCACCGGGGAAAGCGGCAGCCACGAGATCTTCATCGTGCCGGTCGCCGCCGATGCGGCCGGGCGGCTGTACGAAGCGGTGTTCAACTAGGCGACGTTTGCTTTTTGAGGCGACGCTTGCGCTGCGGCGCGAAACCTTGACGCCAGCGGGACAGCCATCGTCTCACCCCGCCCCGCCCCTCGGCGCCGCACACGCCATCAGATCGTATACACCCTTGTCCTCGACCACCGCAAAACCGAGCCTGACATAGAGCCACCTGGCCGGATTGTGCTTCTCGACATGGATCGATACTGATTTGCCGGCTAACCATGCCTCGTCGATGAGATCGCGCAGCAGTGCGGTGCCGTAGCCCTTGCGGCGATGATGCGGCAGGAAGGCAATGTCGATGATGCGGTGCTGGCTCGGCCAGCGCTCGATATAGAGGCGGCCGATGTCCAGCCCGGCGCGTTCCACCACCAGCCAGTCGGCCTCGGGATAGTGTTTTTGGTAATGCGCGTGCTGCGCCTGGAACTGCATGCCGAGGAATTCGGCCTTCTGTGCCTCGGTCCACGCCGTCACGGCGAGTTCTTCCACGCGCGTCGAGGCATAGAGCCGCGACAGGAACGGCAGATCCGCCTCTGTCGCGGCGCGGAAGCCGAGCCCGGCCTTCTCCGACCGGGACCAGGCTGCGAGCCGATACGCCTGCTTCGCCTCTGTCACGCTGCCTGACGTCAGACCGGCGGCGTCAGGTCGCGCACGACGACGATCTGCTTGAGGTTGCTGGTGGCCAGCGCCGTCCACGTCCACTCCCATTCGGAGCTGTCCATGGCCATCTGGTTGATGGTCCACAGACCATTTGTGCCGTCGTTCTGGACCATCATCGAGAACAGGGCAAGGCGGCCATCGGCATTGTAATCGAGCGACAGGCGGGTGTTGGCGCCCGAGCCGCTGAAATCGCGCCATCCCGACCAGTTCTGGGTCGCGGCGTCATATTGGGCGTTGAAGGAGTGGACATGCTGCTGGTCGGAGGCGACCAGCATGATGTCGCCATCGCCCTGGATGCCGGCGCAGAGCGTGTATTTGGGGACCCTGCTGTAGCCGGGCGTCGCCCAGGCCGTCCAGGTATCGGAGCCGGCCGGCAATTGCTTGGTGTGCAGGACCTGGCCTTGCTGCGTCATGGCAAACAGATTGGTGCCGCCCAGCGGACCGACAATCGGCGCCATTTCCGTGAAGGGGTAGCCGGCGTCGATCTGCACCCATGGCGTCCAGTCGGCGACCGTCAGCGCCTGGGCCTTGGCCTGCTGGCAGCGATAGAGATGGAGGGCGGAGTTGATGCCGAACAGCGCGATGCGGCCGTCTGCCTGGCGCAGCGCCGTGATCGCCACGAGCTGCCCGGTCAGCTGGATCCAGGCGCTCCACGGCTGGACGGGCGGCCTGAGCTCGTCGACGGTGACGACGATCGGCGTCGTCGTGCCGGGCGGCGTGATGGTTTTCTGCACTTGAACAATCACATCCGGGTTCTGGTAGATCCACCAGATGCGGCCCAGATTGTCGGTGAGGAAGATTTCGACGCGGCCATCGGCATCGCGCGCCATCGTCAGTTTCTGATAGGAGGTGGCACCGGGCGGTGTGCCAATGCTCATCGGCGCGGTCCATTTCTCGACCGGGCCGATCTGGTTGGCGTCCTCGGTGATGAAGGACAGGTTGGTGGTTCCCGATGGCTGCGCGACCACCGCGACGCGGCCGTCCCTGGTCAGCCCCGCCGTCATGATCACCCAGGCGCCGGGCGCGATGAACGACCAGGCCGAAGGCCATGGCCCGTTCGGCGAAAGCTGCGCCTTCTGGATCAACTGCCCCTTGGCGGAATCGATCCCCACCACCATCAGCCGCGACAGTTCGAAGAACGAAGCGCCGGCCGGCTTGTGCTGGTAAATGGGTGGGGGGCTGGACGGCGCCGGGCGGGCCCTGGCCGTGGAGGGCGCTTTCCGCGCCGGCGTCTTCGCCGCGGGGGCCTTCGATTTCGGTTCTGCGTTCTTGGCCATGATATCGGTCCTGCCCTGTTGGCTCGGTCAGCCTCTTGGTGGGAAAATGCCTTGCAGCGCGATGCAGAAGGTTAGTGTGAGGTAGGGCATCCGGTTGTTGTGCGGCAGGCCGCCACCCGCCGGAGCCAGCATGTTGGCCGCCATCGGCACCATGTTGACGGTCGTGTTCTTGTAGGCGTTGGCGTTGGTCGACCTGGCGATCGCCCGCGTCGGCGTCGGGATCTGGAGGTCGGCGGGGTCGGTTACGGCGCGGATGCTGTGGTTGTGCATCGGCATTTCCGATTCGAGCAAGGTGACCGTGTCCGAGCCGCCGAACTGCCCGAGATCATAAAAGCTCAATCCTGGACCTTGGCCGGGCTGCATCGGCACACTGCCTTGCATGTCCGGCAAGGCGAAGGTCGACTTGCCGTCGCCGCCATAGGTCGTACCCAGCAGCGAGAACAAGGCCGTGTTTTGCGAAATCGGCAGGATCTGGCCGTCGCAGACCGCCCAGCCCACGGGCGCGAAGTTGAGCGGGAAAATTCGGATTTCTGCTACGAATTGGTCCGACATGGTCCTGTCCTATGTTGGGGTCGGGAAAACGCCGAACAGCGAGATGATGAAATTGACGCAGAGATAAGGCTGCAGGTTGGTGTGGGGCCAGCCACCGCCAGACATGCCGACCACGGGATTGGCGAGGTTCGCCGTGGGCGTGTCCTCGACATAGAGCTTGCCCGTGGAAGACTGGGCCACGACATTGTTGGCGGGGCTCGTCTGGCTGGAGACGCTGGTCGTTGCCAGCATCGCGTGCGTGTGGCCGGTCATTTGCTGTATGCTCAGCGTCACGTCCTCGACGCCGCCGGTTTGCCCGATGATAAATCCGGTCCCCTGATGGAGCGGCACGCGGCTGGCCAGGTTCGGCAGTTTGAATGTCTCCTCACCGTCGCCGCCATAGGTGGTGCCGATCAACTGGAACAGGGCATCATTTTCGGAAATGGGTATCGTCTGGCCCTGACAGAACATCCAGCCGGCGGGCGCGAAGTTTCCCGCGAACATGCGAATCTCGCCGATGTAAACTGTCATGGCTGCGCGTCCTTCAATTCCGCGACGGGAAGATGCCTACCAGAGCAATGCAAAAATTCAGCACCAGATAGGGCTGCATGTTGTCGTGTGGCTGACTGCCGCCCATCGCGGTGACGCTGCTCGGTGTCAGCGCAGTCAGATTGGACGTTCCCGGCGCGTAAAGCTGCGCGGGCGATGCCGCAAGCACATTGCCGGTGGCGACGAAGAGATCGCCGGAAGCCGATGTCGCGCTGGCGCTGTGAAAATGCTGGGGGATCTCCAAAAGTGTGAGCGTATGCGCCTGCTCGCCGCCCCGTTCGCCGAGAAGATGACCTTGGCCACCGGTGTGCGTCGGAACGCGCCCACGCAGGTCGGGCAATGCAAAATTCGTTTGCCCATTGCCGCCATAGGTCGTGCCCAGCAGAGCAAACAATGCCTGGTTCTGGTTGATCGGCAGGAGCTGCCCGTCGCAGAACGCCCAACCTTGGGGAGGGAAGTTGAAAGAAATCAACTTGATTTCCGAGAGATACGGCTCGGCCATATACACCCCCAAACGTTCAATTTGTAGTAAAAAGCCAATCTCTACATGACGTTACGTTAGATCACCCACCGGCACAAAGCAATCTGCTCGGCCAATACATTTTGTAATTTATTCCAGCGCCAACGCGCGCAACGCCCGCTTATGGCAGGGGCGGCTCCGTAACCCCAACAATGGTCCCGAAGCCGGTGTTGTTGTGGTCGGCGGCCACTGTCGCGGCACCGCCACCCGAATGGCTGTTGAGACTGGCGAGATAGGCCTGAACCGCCGTGTCGTCGGTGGCGCTGCCGGCATAGCCTTCGATCTTGTCGATCACATTGAACCGCTGCCGCACGCGGATATCGGTGACGCCAGCTGACGGATCGACGCTCAGCGTATTTCCATGGATATCAAAAGTCAGCGTGCCATTGTCGGGCGTGCCGGAGGCACCAGCCTGGCTCGAGGTTATCCCGCCATTGACGCGGATCGCCTCGAGCGCGGCTGCGGTCGTCGTGCTGACGGTGTTGTTGGTGATGGTGGCATTGACGATCCCATTGCCGTCGCCGTTCGCGACCAGGATGCCATAGTTCGCGACGTGCGTGACAGTGTTGCCGTCGAGCTTGACGGTCACCGTGTTGCTGCCGGTGGCGGTCCCGTTGACGGAGACACTGATACCTGGTCCGGTGCCGGAATCCGCGTTGTTGATGTTGTTGTTGAGGATGTTGCCCGTGAACAGGCCACGCACGACCGGCGATGCGGCACCGCCGCGGTTGACGTTGATCTGCGAGCCCGCGCCGCCGGCACCAAACAGGGTCGCATAGTTGGCCGTGGTGAAGGTCGCGTTCAGCACATTGAAATTATAGGTGCCGGCGCCGTTCTGATCCATGTCCACGCCAACGAAATTGTCGGTGAAGGTGCCGCCGCTGCCGGCGACGCCGGCCTGGCCGACATCGAAATCGATGTTGCCCGAGCCGTTGTTGATGAGCTGGATACCTCTCGCGAAATTGCGCAGGAACGACGAGTTCGTGACAAGGCCGGTGATGTTGGCGGTGCCGTCGGCCTGCAGCAGCAGGCCGACATTGCCTGGCGGTCCCACGGAGGTGTCGCGGAAGGTCGAGCCCGAAACAGTGATGTTCAACGTGCCGCTGTTGTTGAAGACGTTGAAATTGTCCTCAAGGCCGTTCGCGATCACCGAATTGGTGATGGCGACCGTGCCGGTCAGGCCGTTATGGGCGGCATCGGCGGCGCGGAAGCTGATCGAGCCCTCGTCGGCCGCGGCGCTGGTGCCGTTCGTGCCAGAGGTTGCGTTCACCACGCTATTGGTGAGCGCGAAGCCATTCACCTCGAACCCTCGGATACCGAAATTGTCGAAATCGTTCAGCTGCAGACCATTGAGCTGCACATCCTTCGTATTGCTGAGGTAGATGCCGGTGCCTTGCGTGGCGCTGCCATCGGCGCCGGTCTTGTTGGCGATGACGCCCCCGCCGGTCGCGCCGACGTTGGCGCCATTTCCAGTCACATGCAAGCCGCCATTGCCGAGCGCCGTGCCGGTATTGACCAGGATGATGCCGTTGGCGCTACCGCCATTCGATGTGATGCTCTGGAAGACAAGGTTCCCCGAGCCGATATTCGTGTTCTCGACATCGAGCGCGGTGCCGGTCCCCGAATTGATCGTGCTGCCGGGGCCGGTGGCGGTAACCGTGCCGCCGCCGGTGGCGCTGAAGCCGGTGGTGTCGCTGGTTGAGGTATCGATCGCCAGCTTGTTGGTGAAGCTGATCGTCGTGCCGTTGGTGCCGCCATTGGCCACCAGGTTGATGCCGTCGCTAAAGCTATTCGATGTTATGGCGCCGTCGAACGAGATCGTGCTGCCGCCGCCGGCGGTGCCGGTGTGGTTCTGGACGTCGATCGCGGTGGCGTTGGCGGTGTGGGTAATGGTGCCATTGTAATCGATATTGGCCGAACCGCCCGAAACCAGGAACGCCGTACCCGTTGCACCGCTCAGCGCGCCGGAACCGAGGTCGACCGTGCCGCTGACGTTGGTCAGCCTGACATTGTTGGCGCCGCCGACCGAATTGGTCGAATCGAGCGCGATGCTGGCGGCGACGCCAGAGAGATTGATCGCCTGGCCGGTGGTCGCCCTCACCGTTTCTGCGGCAGCGGTAGCTGTGATGCCCATCGTGCCGCCGGTTCCAACAATGCCGGTGCCGCTGGCGGTGTCGATGGTCACGCCGCCGGTGAAGCTGACCGTGCCGCCGGTTTGCGAGACGCCGACGCCGGTGGTCGTGTCAATGTTGGCGAGGCCGGTGATGTTGAGCGTACCGCTCGCCACCTGAATGCCGCCGCCCGCCGTGACGGCGCTGTTCAGTGTCACCGTGTTGAAGGTGAAGACGCCGGTGTTGCCGGCGTTGATCGCCATAATGCCGGCAGTCGTCGCCGCGGCAACGCTCGTGTTGCCGGTGACGGTGAAGGTACCGGCGATGCGGTCGAAAATGATGCCGCCGCTGCTGCCGCCTGAACTGATGCTGGTCACCACCATGTTGACGGTCAGCGGATCGAGATCGAACGCCGCGCCATTCCCCGTGAAGACGCCGCCGCTGCTGCTGTTCAGCGTGAAATTGGTGGTCTTGGTGTTGGCTAGGACGCCGGTGCCGCCATTGTTGAAGACGCTGAACGCGCCGAGATCGAGGGTGCCGCTGGTGTTGGTGAAGCTGAGGCCGTCGCCCTGGACGCGCCCTGGGCCTGGTGAGCCAACACCGATCGTTCCGGCGCTGACAGTGCCGCCGGCGCCGTTGGAGTCGAAGCGGACATTGTTGAAGGCGATGCCGCCGCCAGTGCCGCCGAGCACAGTGTTGTCGGCAAAGGACTGGATCTCGACCGAGTTGTCCGTCGCGCTGATGTTCTGGCCGGCAAAGGACGCGGCCAGCGCCGATCCCGTCGATTTCAGCGTATTGCCGTCGATCGAAAGCAGAAGCGTGTTGGCCGGCGCAGCTGATGTGGAGAAATCGAGCGCCCTGCCGCCGGCCGCGATGTCGTTGTTGCGGAGGAAGAAACTGGAGGCGGACGTCGCGTTGACGGCGACACCAGTGCCGGTGCCTGTGTTGCGGATGATGAGGTTCTGGAGGCCGCCGGTGACGACGCCCGAGCCTGATGTCGCCAGATCGACCACCGAGCCGGCTGTGTTGCTCTGCAGGATCGGCCGTAGCGTGTCGATGCCCGCCGGTGCCGCGATGATCGGCGAGTTTTGCACGGTGGTGAAATGGAACGCAGCCGAAGCGCCGGCGCTGGTATCGACGCCAAGCTGCGAGACATCGACGGCCGCGTCGTCGCTCTTGAAGGCGAGCAGTACCTGCCCGTCATCGAGTTGGAACGACGTACCGCCGAGGTCAATCGTCGCCTGGCCGCCGTCGACGTTCTTGTTGATGAGCACAATGACATTGGCGGTAGATGCCTGGGCGTTGGCATAGGTGCCTGGATTGAGCAGGCTGCCGTCGCCAAGGGCGGTGGCATCGGCGGTGACATAGTAGACCTTGTACGAAGACAGGTTCGACGTGTCGCCGCTGAAATTGACGTCGTTGAAATTGTAGTCGCCATTGGTCGGCAGCGTGTCGGTGGCGTGGATGACCTGGCCGTTGCCGAAGGTCTCGATCTTCGATTCGGCCGGGCTGCCGCCGTCGCCGAACACCAGCCTGGCGTTGGTGGCGCTGGAGAACTGGACGCCCTGGGCGACCTTGGTGATGGTCGACGTCTGGCCAGCCGGGCCAGGATTGTTGTTGAGGAGGTCACCGAGCTGGATCGTGCCGGTGCCGGTCGTGCCGGCCATGTCGATGCCGATCGACCCTGTGGAGTTGCCTCCATCGACATCAAAATCGTCCGCCGTGATGGTGCTCGTGCCGAGCGCCGCACCGTTGAGGTCGAGGCCGACGGCGTTGGTGGCGCTGGCCGCGATTCCGATGTTCAGGCTGTCGAAGCTCAGCGCCGAACCGAGCGTGCCGGAAATGTCGACGCCGCGCGAGGTGATGTTCTGCAGGTTGACCGCGCCGAGGTCGATGGCGCCGCCGCCGACATTGTTGAGCGACACCCCGGTCGCGGCGCCGTTGCTCGAAATCGAATCGAAGGTGATGCCGCCTGCGCCGACCGTCGCGCTGTCGAGATCGAGCGCGGTGCCCGTGCCGGTGGTGATGGTGTTGCCGGCGCCGCTGACGCTGACCGTGCCGGCGGCGAAGGTGCTGGCGGTGAAGCCGGCGCCGCTCGAGGTGGTGATGACGAGGCCGCCATTGGTGAAGGCCAGTGTGCCCGTGCCCTGGGTCGGACCGATGCTGGGGAGCTTGACGATGGCGCCGTTGGCGCCGCTGCTGGTGTCGAATATCTTCGAGGTGCCGGAGAAGGTGGCCGTTCCCTCGGACGATCCGTCAAACAAGACGCCGACGGCGCTCCCGGTATGATTGATCGTGCTCGAAATATTGTACACGCCCTCGGCGTTGCCGCTGAAGGTGAAGACCGCTGTCCCCGGCAGTGCTACTGCCGAGGTCGAAACGACCGAACCGCTCATGTTGAGCTCGCTCCAGTCGCCGCCGCCGACTTGCAAGACGCTGCCCGCGCTGACGTTGATCGAGCCGGTGTAGTTAAGTGTGGCGTGGACAAGATCATTGCCGCCGGCGAGCGTGATCGCTGAACCAGTGGTGCTTGTCGTCGCGCCGATGCTGGCGCTGCCGCCATTCCCGCCAACGTTGACGGTCCCGCTCGAGGTCGTCAATGCGATACCGATCTCGGCGTCATCGATGTTCAGGGTGGATCCGGCGACATTGGCGATGTTTATGGTGCCGACCAGCGGCCCACCAATATCGAACCCTCTGTAGCTGACGTCGAGATCGGTCTTGCCTGTGAAATTGACCACGCCGGCGCCGCTCAGGCCGATCAATGAAGCGCCGATGTAGCCGGTATCCCTCAGGCCGCCAATGTTGACGTCGCCGCCGAGATTGATACCTCCAAGCAGCACACCAGCGCCGGTACTCGTGGATACGGCCGAGACGCTGTCGAAGGCAACGCCGCCGGCGCCGACATTGGCGCCGAACAAGATAAGACCGTCGGCGCCGGAATTGATCTCGTTGCCCGTGCCGGTGACCGTAACGGCGCCGGTGGTAAAATCTCCGAAGGCGATGAAGCCGGTGCCGGTCGTCGTCGTTATGTCGAGACCGCCATTGGTGAAATTGATCGCGGAATTGGTGTTGGGGGCCGGTGTGCCTGCGGGGAAATTGCCAACGAGACCCAGGCTGACGGCGTCCGTCGCGCCCGAGCTGATCACCTTGCTGGTGCCCGAGAAGGTGATCGCGGCCGAGTCGTTGCCGGCAATGACGATATTGCCGCCAGCGGCCGCGTTGGTATCAGTCAGGTTGCCCGACAGCGTCACCGAGCCGCCAGTCATGCTCTGGATCGAAACAGCCGCGCCGGTGCCGTTGCTGTTGATGGTGCCGGCATAGGAGATGATCGCGCTGCCGCCGCTCCCGGCAGTCGTCGAGCCGACATTGAAAGCCGTGTTCGCGCCGGTGTTGGTCAGCGTGCCGTCGCCAATGGTCACCGTGCCGGTCAGGTTCTGCAGGTTGATGCCGCCGCCGGTCAGCGTGCCGGCCGGTCCGCTGTTGGGCAAGGTGCCGCGCGTGACCGTGATGTTGCCGGCGCCGCCATCGACGTCGAGCAGCGTGCCGGCAACGTTGACGTTGTTGTCTGCGATCGACAAATTGGTGTCGAGGCCGGCGACCTTGAACGCCGTCTGGCCCACGGCGACATTGCTGACCGTGACGCCTTCGATGAAGATGCCGCCGGTATTGACGAAGCCAGCCGCGCTCCCGTCGACGAGGAAGACCGAGCCGCTGCCGCCGCTGAAGTCGAAAGCGGTGTCGCGCACCTGGTTGTTGCCGAGCAGATGCAGGGTATCGCTGCCCGTGCTCTTGACCACGCCCTCATCGCCGGTGACGTTGCCGCCAGTAGCGCCGAGATTGCCCTGGACATTGACCGGCTGGACGGTACCGGAGGTGAGGATGGAGGCGCCGTTGCCGAAGCCGATGATCGACTGGCCGGAATCGAGCGTGAACGGGGTGCCGCTGAGATCGACGGTGCCGACAAAGGCGAAGTTCAGCGTGCCGGTCATGGCATCGGCCTCGGCGACCGTGTAGGTGGTCACGTCGGCGCTGAGCCCGTCCGTGTTGGCGTGGACGATGCCACCGCCCTGGGAAATCATGATGGTCCCACCGACCGCGCTGGCCAGATGGGCGGCGCCGGTGAAGTTGACGTCGTCGAAATCATAATTGCCGAGCGTCGGATCGAGCCCGATCGTATTGACGGTGTAGCCGCCGGCGGCGGCGCTGATGGAGGACTGCAGCCCATCGGCGGACGTGCCGTCGCCGAAGGTGAAGTTGGCGTTGGCCGAGGTCGCGGTGGCGCCGCTCGACGACAATTCGACGCCGACGCCGACATTGGAAATGCTGGAGCCGCGCAGGAAGGCGATGGTCTTGTTGCCGGTCGTCGACGACAGGTCGATGCCGCGCGAGGTCAGGCTGCCGGTGCCGGTGATCGTGGTCAGGCCGAAATCGGCCCTTGTCGAGGAACCGCTCGAGGAACCGCTGAAGTCGATGCCGGTCTGGTTGGCGCCAACCTCGTCGATCGTGGTCGTGCCGAAGCTGATATGTTCGTTGATGTCGAGGAACTCGATGCCGGCGGTGCTTGCCGCTCCCAGCGTAACCTGGGTTGTGCCGAAGGTGACCGTGCCATTGTCGGCAATGAAGATGCCGGTGCCGCCAGGCGTCGTCACGGTGACCTCGCCAAAGCTCGCCGATGCCGTGCTGGCGACATTGGTGACGGACAGGCCGGTGCCCGTGGCATTGGTGATCGACAGCGGCGCGGTCACGTTCAACGTCGCGGTGCCGCCGAGGCTGCTGACAAGCGCCCCGCCGCCACCCGTCGCCGACAAGGTCGGGCCAGTGAAGCTGATGGCGCCGCCGGCCGGGGTCAGCGTCGATCCGACATCGAACAGATCGCCGGTGCCGGTCGAGGTGACCGTACCGCTGAAGGTCACCGAGCCGCCGGTGGTGCCGTCGACCTTGACCGCCGCGCCTGGCGCGGTTGCCGAGCTGGAGACGTTGGCCGCTACGCCGACTGTCGCGCTGCCGCCGGAAACGACGACACCGTCGCCAGCGCCCGAATTGGCGATGGTGCCACCGAGGATCGTGATCGAGCCCGTATTGTTGGTCAGGCTGACATCGGTGCCCGCGACATTGGTCGTCACCAGATTGGTGATGGTGAAGGTCGATGACGAAGCGTTGATTGCAAGGCCGTTGATGCCGGCAGCGGTGCCGCCGACAGTGACATTGCCACCCAGGAACTGGCCGCCCGAGACGGCATTGAAGTTGAGCGCCGTGGCCGTCGCAACGCCTGTCGTGATGCTGTCGAACGCCATGCCGCCGGTGCCGATGGTGATGCCGTCGAGATTGATCGCCCGGCCGGTGCCGGTGGTGATCTGCTCCGTGCCCGCGGCCGCGACTGTGATCGTGCCGCCCCCGGTGGCATCGAAGCCGGTACCGGTCGTCGTGGTCAGGTCCAGCCCGCCGGTGAATTTCACCGTGCCGCCGGTGTTGGCGGACAGGTCGATCGCGTTGGCCGAGCCCGTGCTGGCGGTGATCTTGCCGCCGAAGGTGGCGGTGCCGCCGGTCTGGCCGATGATCCTGACCGCGTTGGCCGCATTGGCCTGGTCGATCGTGCCGTTGTAGGTGACGTTGGGCACCGCACCGTTGATGTTGAAGGCTACATCGTCCGTGTTGGTGATGGAACTCGCGGCCGCGAAAGTCAGCGTGCCGCTCGAGCCGCTCCAGATGGCCACGCCCCTGCCGCCGCCACTGATGTCGAGATCGTCGAAGGTGGCGATGCCGTCGAAATTGTTGGCGAACAGCCCGACGTTGGCGGCACTGGTAATCTTGGTGTTGCCGGTGAAATCGACGGTCGCGCTCGAATCGACAAGCACGATGCCGGTTTGAGATGCGGTCTGGACGGTCAGGTCGTCGACCGAGACCGTGCCGGTCACACCATTGAGGTAGAGGCCGGACCCGACATTGCTGGCCGTCACGCCCTGGACGGTCAGGCCGTTGATGCCCAGGCCGTAGATCGCCGAGCCGGAACCCCCGGAAACGTTGAAATCGAGCAGCGTGTTGCCGTTGCCCAGCGTCACGACATTACCGCCGCCGGAACTGGTCAGCGTCGCCGCACCCGCTGAATCCGATATGGATTCGTCATGATGGATGTTGGTGCCGGTGACATTCAACGGCACCCCGCCGAGCGAGAACGCGCGGTCATTGCCGAACGAGGCCAGTTCCTGTCCGTCGCTCAGCGAGAAGCCGGTGGCGTCGTCGATTGTCCCGCGGTTGACCAGGACAATGATCGCGTCGCTGGCGGTAATGCTGTCGGCATATTCGATCGAGGCGAGGTCGGTGATCGACGTGCCGCCGCCCGAAGCCCCGGCCGCAACGAAGATGTAATTGCGCAGATCGTAAAGTTGCGGGCCGGAAAACGCGGTCGTGCCGAAAGCGTAGTGGCCGCTGCCCTCATTGAGCCCGCGCGCATCGAGCGAGGCGGTGATGCCGGAGATGGAGCTGGAATTGCCGCCGAAGGTAAATTCGGCGTTGGCCGTGGCGCCCGGCGTGCCGGCAATGCCCAGCCGCACGCCGGTATCGACATTGGTGATGACGCCGCCATCGGTGATGATGATCACCGCGCCGCCAACGCTCGGCGACGTCAGATCGATGCCGATCGAGCCGGCAGCACCGGTGCCGGTGCTGCTGAGCGACTGCGCGGTGAAATTGGTCTTGGATCCGGAGAAGTCGAGGCCGGTGCCGACACCCAGTCCGGAGATGACGATGTTGCCGGCGACCACCGCCGCATTGACGCCGGCAAACGAGATGCCGTCGGCGCCGGGGTTGGTGATGCTGATGTCGCCGAAGCGGATCGTCGCCGGCGAATCCGAAATGGCGATCGCCGGTCCGGTCGTGTTGGAGATCGTCGTCGCACCGTTGACGGTGAAGCTGCCCGCGACATTCTCCAGCACGACACCCGACGTGCCGCCGCTCTGGCTGATCGAGTCCAGCACCACATGGGCGGTGATCGGATCGATGAAGACGGCGGTGCCGCCATTGCCTGACACGGTGCCGCCGGTGGTGGTGAACGTGCCTCCGGTCGACGTGCCCTGCACGGTGATGCCGCGGTCGGTATTGTCCTGCGCATTGACGGTGGCGAAGGTGTAGGTGCCCTTGCCGGTGATATCGAGACCGTCGTCGAGATTGCCCTTCAGCAGCGTCGTGCCGGTGAAATTGTAGGTGCCGTCGCCGTCGATGTGCAGGCCGTCGAGGCCGTTGCCGGTGGCGGTGAAGTTGGAGCCGGTGATGCCGGTCGAACTGCCCGTGAAGTCGGCGCCGTTGCCGCCCGCACCGGTGACCGTCACATTGGTCAGCGTCGCGCCGGTGATGTTGTTGCCGAAGATGCCGTCGCCGCCGCCGGTGATGGTGATGCCGTTGAGCGTGTTGCCGTTGCCGAGCGTAAAGACGGGGTTGGCGACGTTGGTGCCCTGGATCGTGCCGTCGCTGCCGCCCAGGTTGAAGGTGCTGGTGCCGCCGCCGAAAAGCCTTGCGGTGACGCTTTCGCCGCCGCCGATGACGGTCTGTCCATTGGCAAGCGTCACCCCGCCAGTCGTCAGATTGCCGTTGCCGCCAAGCGCCACGACAAAACCGTTCGCACCCGACTTGGTCACGGCGTCGTCCAGCGTCGTCGGGTCGGCCAGCGTGCCGGCGCCGGCGAGGCCGCCATCGGCGTAGTAG
>NZ_RZRO01000054.1:0-46028 GCF_003997975.1 Mesorhizobium sp. M7A.F.Ca.US.005.03.1.1 | reverse complement strand
GATATCATGGTTCTGCGGAAAGTCGCCCGCCATGCCCAGACGGTCGCGGTTGAAATTGCCAAGCTGCTGGTAACGCTGCCGTCAGCGCAGGCCATCGGCCCCAATGCCGCGCACCGTCCACACGTGGGCTGACACCTGCGGGCCGGGTTCGGCAGCGAAAATTGGTATTTCCGTCCCAAGAGCGCCCCAAAAACGGAAAATCCTTCTTTGTATATATATTCTATAAACATAATAAATATCGGAGCCGGCGCGACCGGAGCGATCAACGACACGGCCTGAATGGGAGACAGTTCATGGCACATGCAGAAGCCGATCCGATCAAATTCGCCTATTGGGTGCCGAATGTTTCGGGCGGCCTGGTGATTTCCAACATCGAGCAGCGCACCAACCATTCTGCCGAGTACAATCGCAAGCTGGCGCAGATCGCCGAGAAGGCCGGCTTCGATTACGCGCTCAGCCAGATACGTTTCACCGCCGGCTACGGCGCCGACGAACAGCATGAATCGGTGGCGTTCAGCCATGATCTGCTGGCGGCGACCACGACGCTCAAGGTCATCGCGGCGATCCTGCCAGGACCATGGAACCCGGCGCTGGCGGCCAAGCAGATCGCCACCATCAGCTACCTGACCAACGGCCGCGTCGCGATCAACCTCGTCTCCGGCTGGTTCCGTGGCGAGTTCCATGCCATCGGCGAGCATTGGCTCGATCATGACGAGCGCTATCGCCGCTCGGAGGAATTCATCCGTGCGCTGCGCGGAATATGGACTGAAGACAGCTTCACCTTCCGTGGCGATTTCTACCGCTTCAATGAGTATTCTCTGAAGCCGAAACCGCCGCAAGTACCCGAAATCTTCCAAGGCGGCTCGTCGCGCGCCGCGCGCGACATGGCATCGCGCGTCTCGGACTGGTACTTCACCAACGGCAACACGCCGGCCGAGATCGCCAAGCAGGTCGATGATATCAGGGTCAAGGCGAAGGCCAATAACCATTCCGTCAAAGTTGGCGTCAACGCCTTCGCGGTCGTTCGCGAGACCGAGGACGAGGCCAGGGCGGTGCTCGCCGAAATCATCGCCGAGGCCAATCCCGACGCGGTCAATGCTTTTGGCCATGAGGTCAAGAATGCCGGCAAGGCCTCGCCGGAAGGTGAGGGCAATTGGGCGAAATCGTCCTTCGACGATCTGGTCCAGTACAATGACGGTTTCCGCTCGAACCTGATCGGCACCCCCAGGCAGGTCGCTCAACGCGTCGTCGACCTGAAGCGCGCGGGTGCGGATCTCATCCTGCTCGGTTTCCTGCACTTCCAGGAAGAGGTCGAGTATTTCGGCAAGCATGTCATCCCGCTCGTTCGCGAACTGGAAGACGCCGAGGCGGCGGCGTCGCTGGCGGCGGAATAGTCACCCCATAGGCACGCCGGACACGCGCCGGCCTGCACACATGGAGCTTGCCCGGCGCGCTGATCCGTCGGGCGGCAATAGGTCTTTGCGCGCCTAATCGAGGACGATTGGAATGCCGTTGCCCAGTTATACGCTCGGAGTGATGGAGGCTTCCGCCTATGCACCGGAGGTCTTTGCGCGCGGCCTGCCGTCAGGTCCACGGCCGGAGCAGTCGTTCGAAGATGTCGCCAAGTCGGCAGGGGCCGTTGCCGGCCATGCCTCAGCGTTGCTTTCGCTTCAGGGCATCAGCCTGTCCTTTGGCGGCGTCGTGGCACTGGCCGATATCGACCTATCGGTCCGCCAAGGCGAGATCCGTGCCATCATCGGCCCGAACGGCGCCGGCAAGAGTTCGCTGATCAACGTCATCAGCGGCGTCTACCGGCCGGATCGCGGCCATGTCCAGCTCGACGGTACCTCCTATGCCCAGGTCCCGACGCAGCGGCTGGCCCATCTCGGCGTCGCCAGAACCTTCCAGAATCTCGCACTGTTCAAGGGCCTAAGCGTCCTCGACAATGTCGCCTCTGGCCTTGCCTACAAGGTTCGCTCCAACTTTGCCGGCCAGGTGCTCGGCATCGGCCGCTCGCGTGGCGAGCAGCGCGATTCACGCAGCCGTGCCGAACAGATCCTTGAATTCCTCCATCTCACCGCCATTCGCGACCGTCTTGTCGGCACCTTGCCTTACGGGCTGCAGAAGCGTGTCGAACTGGCCCGCGCGCTGGTGGCCGAGCCGCGCCTGCTTTTGCTGGACGAGCCGATGGCCGGCATGACAGCGAGCGAAAAGAGCGAGATGGCGTCTTTCGTCCGTGCCGCGCGCGATCGTTTCGCCACCACCGTGGTGTTGATCGAGCACGATGTCGGCGTCGTCATGGGTCTGTCCGATCGCATCGCCGTTCTCGACTACGGCCGCAAGATCGCCGACGCCACGCCCGATGAAGTTAGGAACGACCAACGCGTCATCGATGCCTATCTCGGCGTCGCCTCGGACAATGAGGACGGGGCAGGCATATGATCGCCGATTTCGACTACCAATTCCTCATCGAAGTGCTCGTCGGCGGCCTGCTCTCAGGCGTCATGTATTCGCTTGTCGCGATCGGCTTCGTGCTCATCTACAAGACCTCGGGCGTGCTCAATTTCGCGCAAGGCGCGATGCTGCTGTTTGCGGCACTCACCTTCGTCAGCCTCGTCGAGCGCGGTATTCCGTTCGCGCTGGCGCTGGCGGTCACCTTCGCCATCATGGTGGCGATGGGTGTCGCCATCGAGCGCACGGTGCTGCGGCCACTGACCAACAAGCCGCCGATCACACTGTTCATGGCGACGCTCGGCCTGTCCTACATCATCGAGGGCGCCGCCCAGCTGATCTGGGGCACGCAGGTCCATGGCCTCGATCTCGGCATCGAGGACGTGCCGCTGGAAATCGGCGGCGTGCTGATCAGCGAGTTCGACATTTTTGCCGCGGTGGTTGCCGCCGGCATGGTCCTCCTGCTGTCGCTGTTCTTCCGCTACACCCGCATCGGCCTCTCCTTCCGCGCCGTTGCCGACGACCAGTTCGCGGCCCTCGCGGTCGGTCTCAGGCTGCCGCTGATCTGGGCCACCGTGTGGGCTGCCGCCGGCCTTGTCGCCCTGGTGGCGGGACTGCTCTGGGGCGCACGCCTCGGCGTGCAGTTCTCGCTGTCGCTGGTGGTGCTCAAGGCGCTGCCGGTGCTGGTGCTCGGCGGCTTCGATTCCATCCTCGGCGCCATCGTCGGCGGGCTGCTGATCGGCGCCAGTGAGAAGCTCGCCGAGGTCTATATCGGCGATTATTTCGGCGGCGGCATCGAGAGCTGGTTTGCCTATGTCGTCGCGCTCGTCTTCCTGCTGATCCGCCCTTCCGGCCTGTTCGGCCAGAAGCTCGTTGAGAGGATCTGAACAATGACCGCGATAACAAGCGATTTCGTCGCCGCGCCGGTGCTGCCGAAATGGGTCGTACCGGTCCTGCTGCTCGCCTTCGCCTATGGTGTCGTGCCGCTGATCGGCTCAAGCTATCTGTTCGAGGCCATCCTGCTGCCGTTCCTGGCGCTCAGCCTCGCCGGCGTGGGCTTGAACATTCTCACCGGCTATGCCGGCCAGGTCTCGCTGGGCAGTGCCGCCTTCATGGCGGCGGGCGCCTTCGCCGCCTATAATTTCAACCTGCGCGTCGAGGGCCTGCCGCTGATCGGCAGCATCTTCCTGGCCGGCATCGTCGCCGCCGCGATCGGCATCGTTTTCGGCCTGCCCAGCCTGCGTCTGAAGGGTTTTTATCTCGCGGTCTCGACGCTCGCCGCGCAGTTCTTCGTGCAATGGGGGCTGACCAAGTTCAGCTGGTTCTCCAACAACTCGGCGTCAGGCGTCATCGACGCGCCGAGACTGTCGATTTCAGGTTTAGCGCTCGACGGCGCCGTCGGCCGCTATTTGTTCGCGCTGACAATTGTCACTGTGCTGACCTTCCTTGCCTACAGGCTGGTCTCGTCGCAGACCGGTCGCAACTTCATCGCCATCCGCGACAATGAAACCGCCGCCCGCATCATCGGCATTCCGGTGCTGAGGACCAAGCTGCTGGCCTTCGCCATCTCGTCCTTCGTCATCGGCGTCGCAGGCGTCATCTGGGCCTTCGCCTATCTGAGGACCGTCGAGCCGGACGGCTTCGATCTCGATCGGTCGTTCCAGATCCTGTTCATCATCATCATCGGCGGGCTGGCTTCGATCCGCGGCGCGTTTTTCGGCGCCGCCCTCATTGTGGTTTTCCCGCTCGCTCTGTCGCGCCTCGGCGGCTTCCTGCTCGGCGATCTCTTCGATTCGGGCGTGCTCGACATGAGCCAGCGCATCGTTCTGGGCGCGCTCATCATCCTGTTTCTGATCCTTGAACCCGACGGGCTGGTGGCGCTGTGGGACAGGGTCCGAAGACGGCTCCTGTTCGCCTGGCAGTCGACTTGAGCTGATGCATTGAAAATGAATCCCATCGGAAAATGAACAAGGGGCCGAACAAGACGGCCCATACCGGGAGTACCTCGACCATGACTTTCCTCAGCACAATCAAGGCGGCGGCGTTGTCCGCGGCGATGATCGTGTCGGTGGCCTTGCCCGCCGCGCACGCCGACGAACAATATTTCCCGCTGCAGAGCTATCGCGTCGGGCCTTACGCGGCCGGCGGCACCGGCTTCTTCGGCGGCTTCATCGACTATCTCAACCTCATCAACATCCGCGACGGCGGCGTCAACGGCGTCAAGCTGACCTGGGACGAATGCGAGACCCAGTACGAGGTCGAGCGCGGCGTCGAATGCTACGAGCGGCAGAAGAGCCATGCCGGCGCCGCCGCCTGGAACCCGCTCTCGGTCGGCATCGCCTATGCCATGATCGACCGCATCACCGCCGACAAGGTGCCGCTGATCACCGTCAACCACGGCCGCACCGATTCCACCGACGGGCGTGTCTTCCCCTACGTCTTCCCGCTGCTGCTCAATCCCTACAGCGAGACATCAGGCATCGTGAACTACATCGCCTCCAAGGAAGGCGGCATCGACAAGCTGAAGGGCAAGAAGATCGTCGTGCTCTATCACGGCTCGCCCTACGGCAAGGAGACCATCCCGATCTATGAGCTGCTGGCGCAGAAATACGGCTTCACCGTGCAGCAGATCGAGGTGCCGCATCCCGGCAACGAGCAGCAGTCGCAGTGGCTGACCATCCGCCGCGCCAAGCCGGATTTCGTCGTCCTGCGCGGCTGGGGTGTGATGAACCCGGTGGCGCTGAAGACGGCGGTCAAGGTCGGCTATCCCGTCGATCACATCGTCGGCAATGTCTGGTCGAATTCTGAAGAGGATGTCATCCCTGCCGGCGACGCCGCCAAGGGTTACACCGCCATCACCACGCAGGCTTCCGGCAACTCCTACCCGGTGGTTCAGGAGATCGTGAAGACGGTCTACGGCGCCGGCAAGGGTAACCTTGAAGACAAGGCGCGCATCGGCTCGGTCTACCACAATCTCGGCATCGTCAACGGCATCCTCAATGTCGAGGCGATCCGGGTCGCGCAGGAGAAGTTCGGCCACCGCACGCTGACCGGCGACGAGGTCCGCTGGGGCTTCGAGCATCTCAAGCTTGATCCGGCCAAGGTCGAGGCGCTCGGCGCCAAGGACCTGTTCCACTCGATCAATGTCAGCTGGGACAACCATGAAGGCGAAGGCTACGTGACCTTCCAGCAGTGGGACGGCAAGAAGTGGAACGTCGTCTCCGACTGGATCGCGCCGGACTGGGCGCTTCTGCGGCCAATCATCGAGAAGTCCGCCGAGGCCTACGCCGCCGAGAAGGGCATCAAGCTACGCACCTCCGACGATGCCAATGCTGTGACCACCAACTGATCAGTCAGTGCCGGGCGTCGCGGACCAAGTTTCCGTGGCGCCCGACCTGTTCGGTTTTCGAACCGCGAAAGAACAGCCTATGCCGAACGATGACGTCATTCTTGCTGTGGACACGGTCCATGCCACCTACAACCACGCCATCACGGCGCTGCATGGTGTCAGTTTCGAGCTCAGGCGCGGCCAGATACTGGCATTGCTCGGTGCCAATGGCGCTGGCAAGACCACGACGCTGAAGGCCGTCTCCAACCTGCTGCCGGTCGAACGCGGCCAGGTCAATGCCGGCACCATCCGCTATGACGGCTCGGATGTCTCGCGCCGCAAACCGGGCGATCTGGTGCGCGCCGGGCTGGTTCAGGTGCTGGAAGGCCGCCACTGCTTCAAAAGCCTCACCGTCGAGGAGAATCTGATCGCCGGCGGCATCGGCCGCAGCGGCAGCCGCGCCGAGATCAACGGGGATCTCGAACGGATCTACGGCTATTTCCCGAGGCTTCGGGAAAAACGCCGGACATTGTCCGGCCTGACCTCCGGCGGCGAACAGCAGATGACCGCCATCGGCAGGGCGCTGATGTCGCGGCCGCGGCTGCTCGTCCTGGACGAACCGTCGATGGGGCTCGCGCCAATCATCGTCCAGGACATCTTCCAGAGCTTGAAAAAACTCAACCGCGAGACTGGCCTATCCATCCTGGTCGCCGAGCAGAACTCCGCAGTGGCGCTGCGATATGCCGACCATGCCACGGTGCTGGAGAACGGCGTTTCCGTTCTCGCCGGCGCGGCCCCCGAGCTTCGCCAGCGCGAGGACATCAGGGCCTTCTATCTCGGTCAATCGAACCCCGGGCAACAGGCGTCACCCGCCACCAAGCCCGCCCATCTCCACGCCGTTGCCTGAATCGAAATCCCAAGGAGCAGTGAAATGACCGTTTCGACCGTCAAGACCGACAAGGCTTCCGCCGCCGTGCCGCCAGTCGCAAGGCCGACCGCCCCGGCGCACATCATCAAGGACGACGCCGAGGCGATTGCGGTTGCCCATGCGCTCGCCGCCGAATTCGTCAAGGACTCCTCCCGGCGCGACCGTGAACGGATCTGGCCGGTCGCCGAACTCGATGCCTTTTCGCAAAGCGGCCTGTGGTCGATCAATGTACCCAAGGCATTCGGTGGGCCGGAGGTGTCCTATGCGACGCTGGCGAAGGTGATCGAGATCATCTCGGCGGCGGATTCCTCGATCGGCCAGGTTGCGCAGAACCATCTCGGCGTCGTCGCTGCCATCCGCACCGTCTCCGACGCGGACCAGCAGAAGCTGCTGTTCGCCGAAGCGCTGAAGGGCACCCGGTTCGGCAACGCCTTTTCCGAGTTCGGCTCCAAGCGCGCCGCCGATTTTGAGACCCGCTTCACCGATGCCGGCGATCATGTGGTTGTCAACGGCCGGAAATTCTATTCGTCCGGCGCGCTGCTCGCCCATCTGGTGCCGATCGTGGCGCTCGATGACGAGGGCCGCGCCTGGTATGCGATCGCCGACCGCGGCGCACCCGGCCTGACCGTTATCGACGACTGGTCGAGCTTCGGCCAGCGCACGACCCTGTCCGGCACCGTCATCATCGACAACGTCAAGGTGCCGAAGACGCATCTGGTACCCGGCTACAAGGGCTACGACAAACCGACCGCCGACGGCGCCATCTTCCAGATCATCCAGGTGGCCGTGGACACCGGCATCGCCCAGGCGGCGATCGACGAGACGGTCGATTTCGTCAGGACCAAAAGCCGCGCCTGGATCGACAGCGGCGTCGACAACGCCTGGGACGATCCCTACACCATTCAGGCCATCGGCGACCTGACGCTGCGCCTGCACGCGGCGCAGGCGCTGCTCGAAAAGGCCGGTCATGCAATCGACCGGGCAGTGGCCGAGCCGACAGCCGAGACGGTGGCGCACGCCCAGATCGTCACTGCTGAAGCCAAGATCTTGTCGACAGAGATCGCCATCGCCGCCACCAACAAGCTGTTCGAACTGGCAGGGACCCGCTCAACCCTGGCCGAGCACAATCTCGACCGGCATTGGCGCAACGCCCGCACGCACACGCTGCACGATCCGGTGCGCTGGAAATACTCGATCCTCGGCAAATATTTCCTCAACGGCAAAAATCCGCCGCTGCACGCCTGGAGCTGATTTCCACCGGCGGGCTGGCGGCCCGCCACGTCAAACCTTCGACCATTCAAGAGGCCCACTGCCATGTCAAACCCAACAGTCGTCGGCTTTTCCGGCAACATCACCAGGCCGTCAAAGACGCGCGCCTTCGTCGATCTGGTCGCCAGGGACATCGCCGCCAGCCACGGCCTATCGGCGAGCACCTATGATATCGAGGATCTCGGGCCGTCGCTGGGAACGGCGAAATGGGCCCGCGATCTCGACGGCCAGGCGCACGCGATCCTGGAACAAATCCTCGCCGCCGACGTGTTTGTCGTGGGCTCGCCGACCTACAAGGGCAGCTATACCGGCCTGTTCAAGCATTTCTTCGATCTGATCGATCCGGCGGCATTGCGGGGAAAGCCCATCGTGCTGACGGCGACCGGCGGTGGCGAGCGCCATGCCTTGATCGTCGAGCATCAGCTGCGGCCGCTGTTCGGCTTCTTCGAGGCCTTTGCGCTGCCCACCGCCGTCTACGCCACCGACAAGGATTTCACCGACGGCGTGCTGCGCTCCGAGGCGATCCTTAAGCGTGCGGCGCAGGCGGTCGACGAGGTCGGCTTTGTGCTGGCCAATCGTTCGGCAGGCCGGATCGCCGCTGAATAGCCTGTCGTCAGCCAGATTGAACTGAACGAAATCCGTGAGGGCAGCGCCCCCGCTTACGCGCAATTTACGACCGACCGCTAAAACCGTTCCTGTCTGATTCGTCTGGGACAGGAACGTCATGAGCAAAGCCCTTACATCCTTCGCATTGGTCGCCGTGCTGACCGCCTTGCTCATGGCGTTGAGCCTGGCTGTCGCCAGGCACGGCTATCCCTATGGCGCGATCGGCGTCAGGCGCCTTGACGGCATTGCCGACGCCGGCGTGTTCATCCCGATTGCCGCCGTCTATTTCTTCAGCGCGATGCTGATGATGATCCTGCCGATCAGGGCGGCCGGCATTGTCCTGACCCATGCCGCAGACGCCCTTTTCTGGACCGTGATCGCACTGTTTGCGACCATCGTCGGCTGTCTGGTCGCCAGATGGGCGTTCGGGCAGGGCAGCGCCGTGTGGACATTGCTGAACTGGCGGTTCCTGTTTGCCGCGGCGATCGTCGGTTGTCACTTCGTCATGAACGAGCTGCGCCGCAACGTCCTGCTGCGCAGCCTGTTCTTCGTCGTCTTTGCCGCCGCGACGCTGGCCTGCCTGTTCTGGTCGTTCACACTCTGACCAGCCGTAACCGGCTACTTCGCTGATCCTGCGGCGATGTTGCCGGCGGCAATTTCCATCCATGTCCAGAGATAGGCGGCAAGACCGCGATCGACATGGATGCGCAGCTTGCCGTCACGGCGATAGACGACGGCGCTGATGCCTGCGAATGAGAGCGCTGCACTGGCGCTCGCTTGGCTGGGATCGAGCGTCGTTCCACGCGCGATGAAAGCGTCGAGCGCCGTGCCCTCGGCCTCGAACATTTGCAGCCCGGCGCTGATCGCCGTCACCGCGAACCCGTCTGCATGCCAGCCCGTCGCGATGGCGAGGACGCTGTTCGAGACGACGAGCAACCGGTCGCGCGCCAGCCGCGCCGCATAGCGGTCACCTTGTGCGGTGCCAAAGGCTCCGATTCCGTTCCCGTCGGCGCTCGAAGCCCGCGCCCACGCGTCGAGGTCGCCGCTGACCAGCAACTGGTTGAGGCCGCAGACCGCGCGTACCACAAGGCCGGGCACCTTGATCACCGCCGATTGCCAATCCGGTGCAACAGACCATTTTTCCGCGAGATCACGCATGCAGCCGGTCTCCTGCCGGGTCGAAGGCGCAAGGGGCGGTAATCGTCGCCTTGCTGATCTTGCCGAGATGCTGGATGTCGATCGTCTCGCCGTGCCGCGTCGCGCCGCGCTCTATCAGCCCAAGCGCAACCGGGCGGCCAAGCGTCGGGCTCTGGTAGCTCGAGGTGACAAAGCCCTGGCTGTGCAATCTGCCGTCGATCCGTTTGATGCCATGCGCGCCGGTCGGCAGCGGTGCTTCGCCTTGCGGCACTGCCAGCCCGACAAGCTGCATGCGATTGTCACGCGACGCCTCCTCGGTGAACAATGAGCGGCGGCCGACGAACTCGGTCTTGCGTTTGGCCCGCGGACCGTGGACGCCGAGATCATGCGGCAATGTGGTGCCGTCGGTGTCCTTGCCGATGACGATAAAACCCTTTTCGGCACGCAGGATCATCAGCGCCTCCAGGCCGATGACGACGGCGTCGAGCGCCTGGCCGGCCTCGCGCAGATGCGCCCATAGCGGCTCGGCGTGGTCGGCCCGGATCGAAATCTCGTAGCTCCTGTCGCCGGTGAAACTGACGCGGGCGATGCGGACTTCGTCGCCGGCATAAGTGCCATGACCGATCGCCATATGCGGCAGGTCGGCATCGTCGAGCGAGAGGCCAAGATGCAGCTTTTCCAGCAGCTTGCGGGCATTTGGCCCCGAAACGGTCAGTGTCGCCATGTCCGGTGTGGCGTTGTGGATGTAGACGGCGCCGCGGCCAAAACGGTCCTGGCGCCATTCCTCCAGCCGCGCATGGACGGCGGCGACATGCGAGGACGAGCACGACACGACGAAGCGATGCTCGTCCAGCCGCACCAGCACGCCGTCGTCGAAGACCACGCCGTTCTCAGACAGCATGAAGCCATAGCGGCAGCGGCCCGGTTTCAATGTTGACATGGTGTTGTAGTAGAGGAAATCGACGAACGCCGCCGCCTGCGGCCCGATCACCTCGATCTTGCCGAGCGTCGAACCATCGAACAGCGCGACCGACTGGCGCGCACGTCGCGCCTCGTCCGCGATCGAACGTTCCGCGTCCGCGTTGCCGCCATAATGAGCAGGCCGCAACCAGCCGCCATATTCCTGGAAGACAGCGCCGCTGGCGCGATGGACGTTTTCGAGCGGCAGCCGCCGTACCGGCGCCATCAACTCACCGACGCGCGCGCCGGCAAAGCTTGCCAGCGGCACCGGCGTGAACGGCGGCCGGTAGGTGGTGGTGCCGACCTCCGGCACCGTGCGGCCGGTAATCCCTGCCATCAGCGCCAGGCCGGGCACGTTGGAGGTCTTGCCCTGGTCGGTCGCCATGCCGAGCGTGGTGTAGCGCTTCAGATGTTCGACCGAGACGAAGTTTTCGCGTGCGGCCAGCTCGACGTCCTTCACCGTCACGTCGTTCTGGTAGTCGATCCAGATGCGGCCTTTCGAGCCCGGCATCGGCCAGGCCGGGAGAATGCCGTCCGTCGCCTCCGGCCCGGTGCTGCGTGGTGTTGCCGCGTTCTCCTTGCCGGCGAATGCCTTTTCCACGCCGGCAAACACCTCCGACAAGGAGACCGCGCCGGCTGCGGCGCCGACCACGGCGATACCGCCGACCGGTTCGCCCGGCAGGAAGGCCGCGCGCGCATCGCTCCAGGCGAGCTTGCCCTTGGCCTGGCCGAAGAGATGAATGGTCGGCGTCCAGCCGCCCGAGACCACAACGCAATCGGCATCGAACCTCGTGCCGTCGTCGAGCGTCACGCCGTCGACGCGCAGCTTGCCGCTGGCGGATGCGAGAGAACGCCCCTTGATCAGCCGGACATTGGCCGCCGCCGCAGGCGTGCCGTCACGCCGGATATCGACAAGCCTGACTTCGGCGCCGACCTCGGCAAGCGCCCCCGCCACCTCATAGGCGCTGTCATTGTTGGTGGCGACGATGATGCGGCGGCCGACCAGCACAGCGTGGCGCCGGAGATAGGCGAACGCCGCATCCGCCGACATGATGCCCGGCAGATCGTTGTTGGCGAAAGGCAGCGGCCGTTCGATGGCGCCGGTCGCCAGCACGATCTGGCGCGGCCTGACCCGCCACAGCGTATCCGGCCGGCCGTCGAGATGACGCTGGTTCAGCCCGACCAGATTGTGGTCGTAAATGCCGAAGGCGGTGGTCGAAGGCAGGATGAGGTGACCGCCAGCGGCAAGCTCGGCAATCGTCTCCTTGACCCATACGGCCGCCGGCTTGCCGTCGATCTCCGCGGCACGATGGCCGAGCGATCCGCCGGGACTCTGCTGGTCGTCGACCAGTGCGACGGTCAGGCCAGCACCGGACGCCAGCCCTGCCGCCGCCAGCCCGGCCGGTCCCGCGCCTACAACCAGCACATCGCAATGATGGTTGATCTGGTCGGCCTTGCCGGGCGAGGTCCAGTCGGCGTCGACTGTGCCCAATCCCGCCATGGCGCGGATGCGCGGCTCGAACCTGTGCCAGTCCGGCCACATGAAGGTCTTGTAGTAGAACGCCGCTGGAATGAAGCGCGCGAAACGGTCGAGGAAGGCGTTGCGGTCGGCCAGCGCGCTGGGCGTGGCGTTGACGCTTTTCGCCACCAGTCCGTCCCGCGCCGGCTCGGTCGTGGCGCGGGTGTTCGGCGTTGCCCGCGTGCCGCCGAGATCGACCAGCGCATTTGGCTCCTCGACGCCGGCGCCCCATATGCCGCGCGGCCGGTGGTATTTGAAGCTGCGGCCGACGACCGCGACGTCACCCGCCAGCAGCGCCGAGGCGATGGTGTCACCGGCAAAGCCTTGCACGATGGTTCCGTCGAAGCTGAAGCGGATCGGGCGCGAGCGGTCGATGGCGCTGCCGCCGGTGGCAAGACGTGAGGCGGTCACGCGACGTGCTCCCCGCCGAGTGCGGCCGAGGACAGCACCTTGTGGGTGACGGTGTCGCGCTCCATGACGAAGAACTCGCCGCAGTTCATGTGAACCCAGATTTCGCGCGCCGTGCCTTTCGGATTGGTGCGCAGATAGAGGTAATCAGCCCAGCGATCGATCGGCACATCGGCGCCATCCGGCCGCGCATTTCCGGCATCGCCGCCATAGTGGAATTCGGTTTCGTCGCGCGGGCCGCAGAATGGGCAAGGGAAAAGCTGCATAAAATCCTCAATCTTCGTCTTTATGCATGTCGTTCTCCCAAAACCGCTGCGTACTTTTGGGCGACATGCATCAGTGTGCGATGCCGGAGCCGGCCGCTTCGTCGATCAGCCGCCCGCTGGCGAAGCGATCAAGGTCGAACGGACGGCTGATGTGGTTGTGTTCGCCAGTCGCCAGCAGGTTCGCCAGCAGCGTGCCGCCTGCGGGAATGGCCTTGAAGCCGCCCGTGCCCCAGCCGCAATTGAGGAACAGGCCGGGCAGCGGCGAGGGGCCGATGATCGGCGAGGAGTCCGGCACGACATCGACGATCCCAGCCCATTGCCGCATCAGCTTGAGCTGGCCGAAGATCGGGAACATCTCCAAAAGGCCGGCGATCACCCCCTCCAGCGTCGGCAGATTGCCGCGCTGCGCGTAGGAGGGGATGCGGTCGAGCCCGCCGCCGATGACGATCTCGCCCTTGTCCGACTGGCTGACATAGACGCCGCAGCCGGGCGACAGCACCACCGTGTCGAGGATCGGCTTGACCGGTTCGGACACGCAGGCCTGCAGCGCATAGGAATTGATCGGCAGGCGGAAGCCGGCCTTGGCCGCCAGCACCGAAGAATGCCCGGCCACCGCCATGCCGATACGCTCGGCACGGATCGCGCCACGCGAGGTCTGGACGCCACGGCAGCGGCCGCCCTCGATGATGAAATCGGTGATCTCGCAGTTCTGGATGATGTCGACGCCGAGTCGGCTTGCGGCCCGCGCATAGCCCCAGGCGACCGCATCATGGCGTGCCGTTCCGGCCCTGCCTTGCCAGATACCGCCGAACACCGGGAAGCGTGCGTCCGGTGAAAAATTGTAGATCGGCGCCACCCGGCGCACATCGTCAGGCGAAAACAGCTCCGCATCGATGCCGTTGATCTGCATGGCGTTGACGGTGCGGGCGCCGATCTCCATCTCGCCGGTCGAGTGGCAGAGATTGACCATGCCGCGTTGCGACAGCATGACGTTGTAGTTGAGCTCTTTCGACAATCCCTCATAGAGCCGGTGCGCCAGCCCGTAGAGCTCGATGCTCTCCGGATAATAGTAGTTGGAGCGCACCACGGTGGTGTTGCGGCCGGTGTTGCCGCCGCCGATCCAGCCTTTTTCCAGCACCGCTACGCTGGTGATGTTGTGGTTCTTGGCCAGGTAATAGGCCGTTGCCAGCCCATGGCCGCCGCCACCGATGACGATCGCATCATAGGACAGTTTCGGCTCGGGCGAGCGCCACGCCGGTTGCCAGCCGGTTTGGCCGGCCAGGCCCTCCTTGAACAGCGAAAAGGCGGAATAGCGTGTGGTCATGACGTGCCGGACAGGCCTGATTTTCGGAAAGAAACGTGGATCATCGCATGGTCTTCCGCACTGACGTCACCGGTTCGATCGGTCATGCCCGCATCGCCTTGCCCAGTGGATCGTATGGCGACGAGGCGATGACGCGCGCACCTCTTTCGACGCCGACGATGTGGGTTGTCAACTGCGTATCGATATCAGCCACCTCGCGCTCGACCAGCGCCATGGCGAGGCTCTTGCCGACCGTATGGCCGTAGCCGCCCGAGGTGACGAAGCCAGCAAGCTTGCCTCTATACCAGACCGGCTCGTAACCGCTGGCATCGGCGTCCACCGCGTCGATTTCGAGCGTCACCAGCGTGCGCCTCGATGAAGCCTTCGGCTCCTTCCGGGCCGCCTCGCGGCCGATGAAATCGCCCTTGTCGAAAGCGATCCAGCGGTCCATCCCGGTCTCATCGGGCGTATAGTCCTGCGTGAACTCGCGCGACCAGATACCAAAGCTCTTTTCGAGCCGCAGCGAATTGACCGCGCCGAAGCCGTATTCGGTGACGCCCAGATCGCTGCCTGCGGCAAGCAGCGCGCGGCGCAGGCCTGCGTGCTCATTGGCCTGGCAATGGATCTCGTAGCCGAGTTCGCCGATGACCGAGAGCCGCCCGACTTTGGCCCGCACCAGCCCGACATCCAATGTCTTGCAGGCTAGAAAGCCAAAGGCCTCGTGCGAAACGTCCTGATGTGTGAGGCGCTCAAGCAGCATTCGCGCATTGGGACCAGCCAGCGAGAAACCGACGACCGCGTCTGAAATGTCGCGGACGGTGACGCCGTCGCTCATATGCTGCTCGAACCAGCGCATATGCCACTGCCGCAGATAGTAGGATCCCATGATCCACCAGGAGCCATCGCCCCAGTTGAAGACGGTGAGGTCGCCCTTGAGCTTGCCGTTTTCGCCGAGCATAGCCGCGAGCTTGGCGCGACCCGGATTGGGCAGCGCACAGGCAAGCAGCCGGTCGAGCCAAGCTTCCGCCTGCGGCCCGGCGATTTCGTAGCGTGAGAAGGCAGTGATATCGAGCAGACCGACGCCCTCGCGCACCTTGCGGCACTCCTGTGCGACGATGTCGAAGGCGTTGGAGCGCTTCAGCGTCGGTGTCTCGACGAAGCCATGCGGCGCGAAATAGAGCGGCACTTCCATGCCCCATGAATTGCCCCAGCGCGCGCCGGCGGCATCCATCGCGTCATGCGCGCCGGCTGTCTTCAAGGGCCGCCCCGCCGGCAACTGCACGTTGGGATAGCTCATGACAAAGCGGCGCGAATAGAACTGCCCGGTGGTCTGCCTGATGTATTCGCGGTTGGAGGCGAAATCGCCATAGCGGGCGATGTCCATGCCGTAGACATCGGCTTCCGGCTCGCCATGGATCATCCATTCGGCAAGCGACTTGCCGACCCCGCCGCCTTGCAGGAAACCGGCCATGACGCCGCACGCCACCCAGTAGTTGGGAACCCCGCGCACCGGGCCGACCAGCGGATTGCCGTCCGGCGAGAAGGTGAAGGCGCCGTTCACCCAGCGCTTGATGCCGGCATTCTCCAGGCAGGGGTATCGGCTGAAGCCGAGGGCCAACTCGTCGGCGATGCGGTCGGTGTCTTCCTGGATCAGTTCAATGCCGTAATCCCACGGCGCCCCATCCATGTTCCAGTGCTTGTGGTTGATCTCGTAGATGCCGAGCAGCAGGCCTTTCTGTTCCTGGCGCATGTAGGTGAAGCCTTCGAGATCGACGATCAGCGGCAATTCCTTGTCCAGCGCCTGGATTTCGGGCAGCGCCTCGGTGACGAGATAATGGTGCTCCATCGGCGACACCGGCAGGTCGATGCCGGCCATCCGGCCGACCTGCTTGGCCCACAGCCCGCCGGCATTGACGACGTGTTCGGCAATCACCGTGCCCTTCTCGGTGACTACGTCCCAGCCGCCGTCCGCGCGGCGGTTGAGTGCCAGCACGCGGTTGTGCTCGATGATATCGGCGCCGCGCAGCCTGGCTGCCTTGGCATAGGCGTGCACGACGCCCGAGGGATCGATATGGCCTTCGCGCGCGGCATAGAGTCCACCCAGCATGCCGTCGGTGTTGAGGATCGGGCAGCGCTGCTTGATCTCATCGACTCCGACCAGGTGGACATCGTCGATGCCCATGGTCTGGAAGATGCGGTAGGAAGCCTTGAGCCATTCCCAGCGCTCCGGCGCCGAGGCGACCGAAATACCGCCGGTCATGTGCATGCCGATGCTCTGGCCCGATTCCTTCTCGACCTCGGAGAGCAGGTCGATCGTGTAGGCCTGCAGGGCGGCGATGTTGGGATCGGCGTTCAGCGCATGGAACCCGCCGGCCGCATGCCAACTCGACCCTGCGGTCAGCACCTCGCGTTCGATCAGCGCGACGTCGCTCCAGCCGAACTTCGCCAGGTGATAGAGCACCGAGGCTCCAACCACGCCGCCGCCGATGACGATCGCCCGATATTGGGATTTCATCCTGTCGCACTCCACCCAGCCAGTGTGGAGTACCCTATCGGTATTGTACATATGTGTCTAGAGGTTGGCGGGCAGCGGAATGAGCGCCCGTGACGCCGCTCTGCGCCGATACGGCAGAGGGCTCCTCTGCTGCTGTCGGCAGCAACCGTGCTTGCTATTGGGCCGATGCGCGAAGCGAAATCGTCAGGCCGCGGCGGCCGGGCCGTACTATCGGTTGCGCGAAAGCGTCTTCTCGACATAGCGCGAGAAGTCCTCGACATCCTCCGCCGGAGGCTCCTGGCCGGTGAAGCTGCGCAGATAACCGGCGACGTGAGGCAGGCGGCTGCTCATCGGCTCGTTGAGCTCAAGCGAGTAATAGCCGATCTGCATGAAATACAGCACGCGGGCCCGCACGAAGGCATCCTCCTCGTCGTAGCCGTGACGCATGAACATGTCGCGTATGGCGTTGACACGCTCCTCGTCGGCCTCGTCTAAGGCGCGCCTGATGGCGGGCGAGCGACGGGCCCAGGCCCTGATCGCGAAATCCAGCTGGGGGTCGAACAGCCTTTCGTCCACCCAGCATTCGAAAATGCTCATCACCCCGCGTATGACGGTGGCGGAAGGCCGCCTGGCGCGTTCCACGATGAATTTGGTATTCGTCTGCCGCCAGTAATCCAGCAACTGGTCGAGCAGATCCTGCCGGCTCTTGAAATACCAGTAGAAGCTGGAGCGCGACACATCGAGCTTCTGGCCAAGCGTCAGCACGCGGACGCGTTCGACTCCGTCAGAGATCAACGTTTCAAGCGCAAGCTTCAGCCAGTCTTCGCGAGTGGCCTTGATGTTGCCGGTGGCGCCGGCGCGCTGAATCGTCGTTTCGAGAGCTGCCATCGACACGACGCATGACATGCTGCCTCAGGCAAATCAAGGCTATGGACATAAGTGTACAGAATGAATCGGCCCAAGCCGATTGATGCACGATGGAGGTTGGCTGCATCGAGGCTCGATGGGGAATCGTCGTCGCCCGCCATCCGCGCGGCGCAGGCACGGGGATTTTTGTCGCGGCCGGCGGTTCACTGTTTGCTTTCCCGCGAGGCAATTGTCTGGCAAATACCAGTTCAGACAGATGCCCGCGCGGCCAACAAGCAGGAACACACGATATGACGCTGTTTCGAAAGAACCTCATCGATGGCGAGTGGGTCGGCGATGCCGGTTCGCGCAACATCAACCCCTCGGATACCGGCGACATCGTCGGCGATTATGCATCGGCGGGTGTCGAACAGGCCCAGCAGGCGATCGCTGCGGCCAAGGCAGCGTTCCCGGCTTGGTCCCGCTCCGGTCCGCTGGCGCGTCACGCGGTGTTGAAAAAGGCCTCCGACGAGATTCTGGCGCGCAAGGACGAGATCGGCCGCAATCTGGCGCGAGAGGAAGGCAAGACGCTGGCCGAAGGCATCGGCGAGACAATTCGCGCCGCCCAGATATTCGACTTCTTTGCCGGCGAAACGTTGCGTTTGACCGGAGAGGTCGTGCCGAGCGTGCGGCCGGGCGTCGGCGTCGAGATGACGCGCGAGGCGGTCGGCGTGGTCGGCATCATAACGCCGTGGAATTTTCCGATCGCTATTCCGGCCTGGAAGATCGCCCCGGCGCTGACACACGGCAACACCGTCGTCTTCAAGCCTGCGGAGCTAGTTCCCGAGAGCGCCTGGACCATCGTCGACATCCTGCATCGCGCCGGCCTGCCGAAGGGCGTGCTCAATCTCGTCATGGGCAAGGGCTCGGTCGTCGGTCAGGCGATGCTCGACAGTCCCGATGTCAACGCCATCAGCTTCACCGGCTCGGTCGGCACCGGCAAGCGCGTCGCTGCGGCAAGCATCGAACACATGCGCAAGTTCCAGCTTGAAATGGGCGGCAAGAACCCGCTGGTCGTGCTCGACGATGCCGACCTCGCGATCGCCGTCGATTGCGCGCTCAACGGTGCCTTCTTCTCGACCGGCCAGCGCTGCACCGCCTCGTCCAGGCTGATTGTGGCTGACGGCATTCACGACCGCTTCGTCGACGCCCTCAAGGATCGCATGAGCAAACTGGTCATCGGCGATGCGCTCGACGCGCAGACCCAGATCGGTCCTGTCGTCGACGCGACGCAGCTGAAGCAGGACGAGGACTATATCGCCATCGGTGTCAGGGAAGGTGCCACGCTCGCCTTCGGTGGCGAGCGGCTCGACCGCAAGACGCCGGGCTTCTACCTGCAGCCGGCGTTGCTGACCGAGGCGACCAACGCCATGCGCAGTTCGCGCGAGGAGATTTTCGGGCCTGTCGCCAGCGTCATTCGCGTCAAGGACTATGACGAGGCGCTTTCCGTCGCCAACGACACGCCCTTCGGCTTGACCTCCGGCATCTGCACCTCGAGCCTCAAGCATGCCACGCACTTCAAGCGCAATTCGGAGGCCGGCATGGTGATGGTCAACCTGCCGACGGCGGGTGTCGATTTCCATGTTCCCTTCGGCGGCCGCAAGGGTTCGAGCTATGGGCCGCGCGAGCAGGGCCACTATGCGGCGGAGTTCTACACCACGGTAAAGACGGCCTATACATTCGCGGGCTGATCAGCCGTCGACCGATCAGCCGGGCTGATCGGTCACTGCCGGCCACGCCGGCAACCCCGCCATGCACATCTGGATTGGAGCGGCGCGAAGGATGACAGTGCAGGACCTGACCTGGCTTAACCCGCCGCCGCACCATTCTATCGACGGCGACAGCGTTCGTGTGCGCACCGGCAAGGAGACCGATTTCTGGCGCGAGACCTTCTACGGTTTCTGGCGCGACAATGGCCACTTCCTGCACCGGCCCGTCGAAGGCGATTTCACCGCCGAGGTCACCGTCAAAGGCGACTACGAGGTGCTTTATGATCAGGCGGGGCTGATGGTGCGGCTCAGCGAAACCCATTGGATCAAGGCCGGTATCGAGTACACCGACGGCCTTGCCTATTTCTCCGTCGTGGTCACCAACGACACGTCAGACTGGTCGCTGGTCGCCATTCATGCCGGTCCGGGCGGCGTCAGGATCCGGCTGACCCGTCACGCCGAAACGATCCGTGTCCAGTATCTCGATGCTTCCGACGGCCACTGGAAGCCTGTGCGGCTTGCCTACTTTCCGATCTCCAGGACGGTCGATGTCGGCATGATGTGCTGTTCGCCGCAACGCGAGGGCTTCGAGGTCACATTCTCCGGCTTTTCGGTGGGGCCGCCGATATCGCGGGAATTGCACGATTGAGACGTGCGGCCTGCGCCGACCGCAAGCCCTTCGACCTTTGTCATAATCAAGTCTGTAGATCGCCGCCTGCCTCGCCGGCGGCTGCGCCTGTCGTAAGTTGGGTTCTCCGGAGCCGGAATGGGTATTGCGGGGAAACTTTTGGCCTATGTTCCGCTCAAGGCGAATATGTCGGGCAGCACGTTGCAACGGTATTGGCATCCGCGCTAGGAGTTGCCCATGGGCAGGTTGCGAAGGGCAGTCAAAAGAGCCGTCTATTCCAGGGCGCTGAGATTTCTTGGCGTTCCGCCCGTGCTGTGGTCGCAGGGGATCGGACATTTCTGCGATTTCGCCGGGCCGCGCTGGTATCGCAACGCGTCAACCGCATCGACACAGAGCGAGGCATTTTTCCGCCAGCATTACAGCGGCGCACATGGCATCGTCTGGCTGCGTCTGAGCACCTTGTCCAGGGATGCGCAAACCTGTGATCTCGACACGTTCGTCAGGATCGTGTTGCCGACGATCACGGCACCGTTCACGCTGCTGACGACCGATGGCGATGCTTCGGTGCCGTCGGATCTGGCGAAGGACACCGTCGACCAGCTTCTCGCCAACCCCTTCCTGGTCTCCTGGTACAGCCAGAATTGTGACGGCACTCACCCCAGGGTCAAGCCTTTCCCGATCGGGCTCGATCTTCACACGCCTCGGTCCTTCGCCACGCCGGAAGGGCTTGTGAAGCAACTGGAAATCATACGCGCCCGGCAGGATCATGTGGACCGCCGCCCGCCCAGACTGTTCTCTGATTTCAGCATCAGCAATGGCTCGAGACAGCGCCGGGAACTGCTTGATGCCCTGCGCGGATGTCCGCATGTCGATTTCCTGGCGAAACGCGTCTCGCAGCGCTCGATCTGGCAACTGTACTCGCAATACCCGCTTGTGCTGTCCACCGAAGGCAACGGCCTGGACTGCCATAGGACATGGGAGCTGTTCTATCTCGGCTGCATCGTCGTCACCAAGACCTCGCCGCTCGACCCGCTCTATCAGGGTCTGCCGGTCATTATCGTCGACGACTGGCATGAGGTCAGGGACCCCGATGCGCCAAGGCGCTGGATAGAGCAGGCTAAGCATCTGACCGAGCGCGACCATGTTTGGGGACGCTTGCATCCGCAAACCTATCTCGAGCCCATTCGGCAAGAACTTCTGCACGCACTCTGACAGGGCAGCCACGAAATTGGAGTTGCGGTCGGCAGGGCCCGCAGGATCCGCGGAAATATAGAGCCGGCTAACCTCTGGATGGCGTCGACGTTTGGCGGATATCCGAGATGGTCGACGAGGCTTTCGTCAAGCGCCGCATCGTCGCCGAATGTCCGATGCACCAGCTGCGGCAGGCTGCCGGAATGTCACCATCGCCTGGACCACGCCAACCAGCGGCCAGCCAGATGCTTCCATGATGAGGTGAGCCTTGTCCGCCGATAGGCGTCGCCGGCCATCTTTATGCCTAGCGCCTGCGTCGGGAAGGGATGGATGACGTCGGCCAGCGCACGCAATCCCATGCCCGATTTGATGGCCAGCGACACCGCATTGATCATCTCACCGGCATGGCTGGCGACGACCGTGGCGCCCAGGATGCGGTCGGACCCTTCCCTGACGTGGATTTTGACGAAACCCTCCTCCTCGCCGTCCATGACCGCCCGGGCGACATCGTGCATCAGCACCGTATAAGTCTTGACCGGGATGCCGTTCTGGCGCGCCTCCGCCGGATAGAGGCCGACATGGGCGATCTCCGGATCGGTGTAGGTGCACCACGGAATGACCAGCTCGCTCAGTTTCCTACGTCCGAGAAACAGGGCATTGCGCACGACCATGCGAGCTGTGGCCTCGGCGGTGTGGGTGAATTTGTAGGCGAGGCAGACATCGCCCGCCGCATAGATGTGCGGATTTGTGGTGCGGAGATAATCGTCCACCTTGATACCGTCGGCATCGTATGCCACCCCGGCGTTTTCCAGGTCGAGGCCGTCGACATTGGGCGATCGGCCGATGCCGGTGATGATCTCGTCGACGGAAATCGTTGTCGTGATGTCGTCGCACACCAGGTCGGCGAGCTTCTTGCCGCCTTCCGTTCGCACCGCTACCACCTCGGTGTTGAGGCGAACCTCGACACCTTCGCGCGCCAGCGCGTCCGAAAGGATCTGGGCGGCGTCGCGTTCCTCGCCGGGCAGGAACATCGGTTCCCGTTGCGCCAGGATGACGTTGGCACCGAGCAGGCAGAAGGCCTGCGCCGCCTCGCAGCCGAGCGGTCCGCCGCCAATGACCAGAAGCCGCTTCGGGCACTCCGTGAGCTCGAACATGGTCTCGTTGCTGAGATAGCCGGCCTCGGCAAGGCCTGGAATCGTCGGCAGCCTCGGGCGCGCGCCTGTCGCGATCAGCGCCTTCCTGAAACGCAAGGTTTGTCCGGCGACCGTGACAGCGTCCGGTCCGGAAAACAGCGCTTCGCCGAAATAAAGGTCGATGCCTTCGGAAACCAGCCTATCGGCGGCATCCGCGCGGCTGATCCGCTGCCGGATCTGCCGCATCCGCGTCATGGCGCGCGGAAAGTCGACGTGAAGACGGTCCGGCATGTCGCCGCCGAAATTCTCGGCATCGCGCATGTCGGCATAAAGCCTTGCGGTGCGGATGATCGACTTGGACGGGATGCAACCGACATTGACGCAAGTTCCGCCGATCAGATTGCGCTCGATGAGCGCGACCTTTGCGCCGAGGCCGGCCGCTTCGTAGGCGGCAGTCAGCCCAGCCGGCCCGGCACCGATGACGACGAGGTTGTAGGGACCGTCCGGCTGCGGGTTCTTCCAGTGCGGCGGATGGGCGCTCGCGATCAGACTGATGTCGTTGCTGTCGACGGGGAAGGCGGTGGTCCTGGTCCGGTCACGCGACATTGCCGCCACCTGACGCCGGGCTTGCCGGCTGAGACAGCCAGCCGCCATTGAATCCGGCCTTGTGCAGACCGCGACGGATATGCTGATTGGATCGCATCAGCTTCCAGATCAGCCCTGACCGATGGTTCTCGATCATCATCACCACGATACCCTGATCCAGCCCATAGTGGCCTTCCGACACCCAGCCGTGCCTCCCGAATTTACGCCGGTTCGCCAATGTCGGATTGAAGCCGCTCGGCAGCCGGAAATTGTCGATCACCTCGGGGTAGCGATCACCGAGATGGCGCAGCGCCGCCAGGCAGATCTCCGGCGCGAAAGGCAGTGATGCCGGATAGGACCAAGGGGCGATCGTCCCGTCATCGGGCCCGAACGGAGCGCCGCGCGCGGCATAGCCGGAAAACCGCCGGCGCTGTCGCTCCACGCTGGTGCGGAAGCCGCCCGGCCCGTCGCCCGCCGAAAGTCCCCAAAGGTTCTCTTCATAGCCGTCATAGCCGTAAGGGTTGTGGCGCGCATAGTCGCGATGCAGATAGGTCGAGCGGCGGCTGTTTTCGAAATAGTCCGAGTTCTTCTCGCGCATGAAGGCGTCGCGGATGCCGGCGAAATCGATCCAGGCATGCGAGAACTGGTGCATGAACAATGGGCCGCCATACAGCACGTCGTAGCCGTAGATGTTTTCCCACTGATAGGTCGCCGTCCAGCCCTCGTAGCTGTTATCCGAGGTTGGACTGTCAGGCGAGGCCATCGACAGCACGTAGAGGATCGTCGCTTCGTTGTAGCCCTCCCAGCCATAGTGCAGAAAGCCGCTCTTTGGCTTCCAGCCTTGCCGCAGGGTCGGGCTTGAACCTTGTGCCCACCGCCAGTCGACGCGCCGGTAGAGCGCCTCGGCCAGTTGGCGGATTTCGGCTTCCTCGTCATCGTCACCGGAGAAATAAGCGCTCGCCACCAGCATGCCTGATATCAGCAACGCCGTATCCACCATCGACAGTTCGCAGCGCCAGACGCGCAGGCCGGTCCGCATATCGAGGAAATGGTAGTAAAAACCCTTATGGCCGGTGACGTCGTCGCTATTGCCTTGCCGGCTGGTCGAGAAGAAACGCAGCGCGGCCAGCGTCAGCTTCGCGGCGGCATCGCGCGTCATCCAACCGCGCTCGACGCCGATCGGATAGCTGGACAGCGCGAAGCCGACGACAGCGATGCTGGCCGGCGAATTTGGCCGCGATGTGTCGGCGACCAGTCCGTTTTCGGGGTTCACGTTATCGAGGAAGTAATCGAAGGCGGCGCGCTGATAGCGGTCCAGAAGCTCATCGTCGGACAGTGCGGCAGATTCGGCTCTAAGCAAAAGTAGCAAACTCCCGCCTGACGGCTGCATTCCGTGTCATGGTTCCCGCTACCTTGTCGCGACTTGTCGATTCGAGGCGTCCAACTATACGCCCGCATGCTCCATCCGTTGCACCGTCACGTGGAATTGAGATTCGTTCTGCCTCAGTAGGTGGCGCGGCCGCCGGAAACGTCGAACACGGCGGCCGTCGTGAACGAACACTCTTCCGAGGCGATCCAGCAGATCAGCGCCGCCACCTCGTCGACCTCGCCAAAGCGCGCCATCGGTATCTTGGACAGCATGAAGTCGATGTGCTCCTGGCTCATCTGCTTGAAGATCGCGGTGCGCACGGCCGCCGGCGTGACGCAATTGACCGTCACCCCGGTCTTGGCCAGTTCCTTGCCGAGCGACTTGGTCAGGCCGATTACCGCGGCCTTGGACGTGCTGTAGGCGGAGGCGTTGGGATTGCCTTCCTTGCCGGCGATCGAGGCGATGTTGACGATGCGGCCATAGTTGCGCTCGAGCATGTGCGGCACGAGCGCCTTGTTGCAGTAGAAGACGCCGTTGATGTTGATGTCGATGACCTTCTGCCAATCTTCCGCCGAATAGTTCCAGGTCGTCATGTTCGGCCCGGTGATCGCCGCGCTGGTGACCAGGATATCGACACCGCCAAGCGCTTCGAGCGTTGACCGGGCAGCGCGCTCCACGCCTGCGGCATCGGCAACGTCGATAGCGATGCCGTGAAGACTGGGGATGACGGCCTTGGCCTGTTCGATCTGGGCGGGATCGCGATCCCAGACCGAAACCCGTCCGCCTTCTTCGACAATCCTCTGCGCCACCGCCAGACCAATGCCCGATGCGCCACCGGTGATGACCGCCACCCGGTCGCTGAACCGTCCTGCAAAACTCATCGGCATCCGATCTCCCCCCGTCACCCGAACCCGATGGACTGACAACGCGAGCGCCATGCCATCGGCGGCGACTGTGCTGCCACCACCAGGCAAGTTCAAGCCGGCATGCAGCCCGATCGTCTGGGCCAATCCCGTGCCGGGATTACACGGGAATTCCCTCGAGCTGGTCGCCCAGTGCTTTCACCATCGCCACCAGCGCCGGTCCGATCTCGGCATGCGCGCGGTCCTCGGTGATGATCTCGCCGATGCCGCCGCAGGTGATGGCAACCAGCGGCGAGCCGTCACGCGGGCGGAACGGCACGCCGACTGCATGGATGTAGCTGTGCCAGGCGCCGAACGACGTCACATAGCCCTGGTGTGCATATTGGGCGATCGCATCGTCGATCGCCGCCGCGATCATCGCTGCCTTGTCCGGCTCCGCCTCCTGCAAAGCCCGTACAAGTCTGACGCGCTCCTCGGGTGAAAGGGCCGCCGCATAGGCCAGCCCCATCGATGTCTTCCAGATCGGCAGATAGGAGCCCGGGTTGAGCCGCAGCGTGACAAGGCTCTCCGACCGGCAATTGGCGAGATACACCATGTTGAGGCTGTCGCGCGTGCCGAGCGCCACCGCCGCCCCCGTCAAATCGGCCAGCGGCTGCATCAGCGGCCGGGCGACGTGCACGACGGCGCTTGAACTGAGCGCCGAATAGCCGAGCGCCACGGTAGCCGACCCCAGGCTGTAGCGGCCGAGATCCTTGTCGTACAGGAGGTAGCCGAGCGCGCTCAGCGTATAGGTGATGCGCGACACCGTGGCTTTGGGCAGGCCGGTGCGGGCAATGATGTCCTGGTTGCCGAGCGAGGCGTCGCCCGGCCGGAAGGCGCGCAGGATGCCGAGCCCGCGGACCAGCGACGACGAAAGCTGTGCGCCTTCGCCTTCAAGCTCCGTCTCGTCCCTGGTGGCTCGCTTGCGCACGCTGAGGTCTTTCTGGCGTCGTCGTCCGCCTGTCGGGCCGGTGACGTCGGCACTGTCGATCAAAAATGAAATTAAATTCCATTTATATTGACAGCGGCTTTCGCGGGCTGTCAATATGTTTCCGTCGATGGCATGTCCCAGCGCCTTGTGCCATCTTACGAAGCCCCTCCTTGTGAAGGTAGCCACGTGTCTCGCTATATTTTGCGCCGGCTTATCGCAATGCCGTTTCTGGTGCTCGGCATCGTCACCATCGCCTTCCTGATCACCACGGTGACCAAGGGGGATCCGCTGACCGCGATTGTCGCCGAACAGCAGATGAGCAACCCCGAGGTGGTGGCCGCCGCCAAGACGCGTTGGGGTCTCGATCGTCCTTTGCCGGAACGCTATATGATATATCTTGGTAATCTGCTGAGCGGCGATCTTGGCACCTCGTTCATCACCAAGCGCAATGTCGGCACCGACATTCTCTACCGCTTGCCGGCAACGCTCGAACTGGTTTTCGCCGCGATGATCTTCGGCACCACGCTCGGCATCGTGCTTGGTGTGCTGGCCGCCTATTTCCGCAACAGCCTGATCGACCATGGCGCGCGGCTGTTCGCCTTGTTCGGCTCTTCGCTGCCGGTGTTCTGGTCGGGGCTCGGCCTGTTGTTCATCTTCTCCGTCATGCTGAACTGGCTGCCGGGGCCGGGCAGGGTCGATGCCCGCTTGGCATTGCCGCCCGGCATCACCGGCTTCCTGACCATCGATTCGCTTCTGGCTGGCGACTGGACCGTCTTCAAGGACGCGCTCTGGCACCTGCTTCTGCCGGCCTTCGTCCTCGGCTGGACGGTTTCGGGCACCATATCGCGGCTGGTGCGCGCCAACATGCTTGATGTGATGAGCCGCGAGTTCGTGCTCACCGCGCGCGCCAAGGGGGCGAGCGAGTTCCGCGTCGTCATCGTCCATGCGCTGCGCAACACCATGGTGCCGACCCTGACCGTCATCGGCTATTCCTTCGCCTATCTGATCACCGGCGCGGTGCTGACCGAAACCATCTTCTCCTGGCCGGGCATGGGATCCTATGCCGTGGAGGCAGCGCGTGCGCTCGACTTCCCGGCGATCATCGGCGTCACCATCGTCGGCGGCCTTGCCTTCCTGGTCACCAACCTTATCACCGACATACTCTATGTCGTGGCCAATCCGCGCGTGAGGTTGAGCTGATGGCGGTCGTCGTCACCAAGTCCCGCTCCTCGACGGTTCCCGAATGGCTGACCGCGCCATTGGTCATCGGCACGGTCGTCATCCTGTTCTGGCTGTTCATGACGGTATTCGCCAACCTGGTTGTGCAGTTCGATCCGCTCGAAATGGTCGCACGCCGGCTTCAGGCGCCAAGCTGGGCGCATTGGCTGGGTACCGACGCACTCGGCCGCGATGTGCTGGCCCGCACTCTGCACGGGGCCGCGCATTCGCTGCCGATCGCGGTTCTGGTCGTCGTCTCTGCAGTGATCATAGGCTCGCTGCTCGGCGCCATTTCCGGCTTCGTCGGCGGATTGACCGGCGCGGCGATCATGCGGCTTGTCGACGTCACTCTGTCCTTTCCGCCGATGCTGCTGGCCATGGCCGTCGCGGCGTCGCTCGGACCAGGCCTCGGCAATGCCGCCATAGCCATGGTGCTCGTCTGGTGGCCCGTCTACGCCCGGCTGATGCGGGCGCAGGTATTGGAGGTGAAGGAGCGCGAGCATGTCGAGGCGGCAATCGCCGCCGGCGCCAGGCCGCGGCGCGTGCTGTTCACGCACATATTGCCGCTTTGCTGGACCCCGGTGCTGATCAGCGCAACCATGGATCTCGGCCAGGTCGTGCTGCTTGCCGCGTCGCTCAGCTTCATCGGCCTCGGCGCCACGCCGCCGACACCCGAATGGGGCTCGATGATCTCCGATGGCGCCGTTCATTTCTATCAATGGTGGATCGCCTTCGGTCCCGGCGTCGCCATCCTCACCATCGTGCTCGGCTTTAACTTCATAGGCGACGGCTTGCGCGACATTCTCGATCCAAGGTCGGACTAGGCGATGAGCGCACAGATTTCCTCAGCGCCACCGGGCGCAGTCGACAAGGTGGGCGAGCGCGAGCCGCTGCTGTCCATACGCGGTCTGCGGGTCGGGTTCCGCAAGGCCGGCAGTCAGTTCGAAGCGGTTCGCGGGATCGACCTCGACGTCGCCAAGGGCGAAGTGGTCGGCATTGTCGGTGAGTCCGGCTCGGGCAAGTCCGTCGGCATGCTCGCCGCGCTCGGCCTCACGTCAAAGAACGCGGTGGTCACCGGCTCGGTCCGCTTCAACGGCGACGAACTGGTCGGCAAACCGGCGCGCGAGATGCGCAAGATCAGGGGCGCGCGCATCGCCATGATTTTTCAGGACCCGCTGTCCTCGCTCAATCCGGTGATGACCGTCGGCGCCCAGATTGCCGAGGCGGTCAGGCTGCATCAGCGCGTGACACGCAAACAGGCGATGGCGCGCGCGGTCGAATTGCTCCATCTGGTGGCGATCCCGCAGCCGGAGCGCCGGGTCAACCAGTATCCGCATGAATTCTCCGGCGGCATGCGCCAACGCGCGGTTATCGCCATGGCCGTCGCCAACGATCCTGACCTGTTGATTGCCGACGAACCGACCACGGCGCTCGATGTCACGGTGCAGGCACAGATCCTGGCCGTGCTGCGCTCGCTGCAGGAACGGCTCGGCCTCGGCCTGGTGCTGATCACCCATGATCTCGGCGTCGTCGCCGGCCATGCCGACCGCGTCGCGGTCGTCTATTCCGGCCGTGTCGTCGAACAGGCAGGCGTATCCGAGCTGTTCGCCGATCCGCGCCATCCTTACACGCGTGGCCTGATCGCCTCGATCCCCAACCTCGAGGAAAGCCGCGAGCGGCTGTTCTCGATCGACGGTTCGCCGCCCGCACTTGGGCGCTTGCCGGGCGGCTGCGCCTTCTATCCGCGCTGCATTTATGCCGCGGCACGCTGCCGGACCGAGGACCCGCCTTTGCACGATGTCGGCGGCCGGTTCTCGGCCTGTCATTTCGCGACGACCTTGCCGCCCTTCCACAGTGCTGTGCTGGCGGCGGCGAGCCTGGACAGTGGAGACGTGGCCCCATGAGCGCAGCGGAGCAACTCCAGGCGGAAACCAAACCGGCGGCTGCGCTTTCTGTTCGCCATCTCGTCAAGGACTTTCCGGTTCGCGGCGGCCTCGTCTTCGACCGTGCCGTTGCCCATGTCCGTGCGGTCGCCGATGTCTCGTTCGACGTAGCACCAGGCGAAACGCTGGGTCTGGTCGGTGAATCCGGTTGCGGCAAGTCGACCCTCGGGCGCTGCCTGATGCGGCTGATCGAGCCGACCAGCGGCGAAAGCTGGTTCCGTGGCCAGAACCTGCTCGCGCTCAATCACGAAGACATGCGCCTGATGCGGCGCTACATCCAGCTCGTCTTCCAGGATCCCTACGGGTCGCTGCATCCGCGCATGCGCATTGCCGACAACATCGCCGAGCCGCTGCGCATGAGCGACATGTCGGCGACCGACCGCCGCGCGCGCGTCGCCGAATTGCTCGAACTGGTGCGGCTCAATCCCGAGCATGGCAAGCGCTATCCGCACGAACTGTCCGGCGGCCAGCGCCAGCGCGTCGTCATTGCCCGCGCGCTGGCACTCAATCCGCAAGTGGTGATCCTCGACGAGCCGGTTTCGGCCCTCGACGTTTCGGTGCAGGCCGGCGTGCTCAATTTGCTCAAGGACATCCAGCAATCCTTCGGCACCTCCTATCTGTTCATCGCGCATGATCTGTCCGTCGTGCGCCACATCTCGCATCAGGTCGCGGTGATGTATCTCGGCAAGATCGTCGAGATCGCGCCGGCGGCCGAACTCTATTCGAGGGCGCTGCATCCCTACACCCAGGCGCTGCTGTCGGCGGTGCCGCTCGCCAATCCCGAGAAGGAGCGCAAGCGCGAGCGCATCGTGCTGAGCGGCGATGTGCCGAGCCCGCTCAACCCGCCATCCGGCTGCCGCTTCCGCACGCGCTGCTTCAAGGCGCAGGCGATCTGCGCTGCCGTCGAACCGCCGCTCGATCCGGCCGGTGGTTCGCATCGCGTCGCCTGCCATTTCCCGGAGCCGGTCAACACTTTCAGGGCTGTCTGAGTGGCCTGTCGAATTCACCCGAGGGAATTTTGATCGTGACTGAGGACCATTCCGCGAATGCCGGTACGGCAGAACCCGCGCGCTTGCCGCTCGAAGGCATCAAGGTTCTCGACCTCTCGCGTGTGCTGGCGGGTCCCTGGGCAACGATGAGCCTTGCCGATCTCGGCGCCGAGATCTGGAAGATCGAGAACATCGACGGCGGCGACGACACCAGGGCGTGGTCGGTGCCGAGCTACAAGGGTGTCTCGACCTACTATCTCTGCGCCAATCGCGGCAAGCAGAGCATCGCGCTCGACATGAAAAGCCCGCAGGGGCTGGCGATCGTGCGCGAGCTGGCGGCGAAGGCCGACATCGTCGTCGAGAATTTCCGCTCAGGTACCGCCGATAGGCTCGGCGTCGGGTTCAAGGAGCTGAGCGCGTCAAACCCGCGCCTGATCTACTGTTCGATCTCCGGCTACGGCCAGACCGGACCCGATGCCGGACGGCCCGGCTATGATTTCGTCATGCAGGCCGAAAGCGGCCTGATGGCCATCACCGGCGAGAGCAATGGCGAGCCGATGCGCGTCGGCGTCGCCATCACCGACATCGTCTGCGGCATGGTCGCCACTCAGTCCATCCTGGCAGCGCTTTTCGAGCGCGCGACAACTGGCAAGGGCCAATTCCTAGACCTGTCACTGATCGACTGTGCGCTCAGCCTGCTGATCAATGTCGGCAGCGGTTACCTTAACACCGGCCAAGAGGTCGCCCGCTACGGCAATGCCCATCCGACGGTCGTTCCCTATCAGATATTCGAAGCCTCCGATGGCAGCTTTGCGCTGGCGGTCGGCAATGACCGCCAGTTCGCGGCGCTGTGCGAGAAGGTCGTTGATCTGCCACATCTGGCTGGGGATGCGCGCTTCATCAAAGCAGGGGCGCGCGCCACCAACCGTGAGGCGCTGATCCCGCAACTAGCCGCCGTCTTCAAGACCAAGCCACGTGACCACTGGATGGCCACCTGTGCCGCCGCCAGCGTGCCGGCCGGCACGGTAAAATCGATACCGGAAGTCTTCGACAGTTCCAATGTGCGCGAGCGTGGCCTCGTCCAGACCTTGCCGCATCCGCATCTCGGCTCCGTCGCCATGGTGCGCCCGGCGCAGGGACTTGCCGCGCAGCTGACCGCGGACTTCACCGCGCCGCCGATGCTGGGCCAAGACACAGCTGCCGTGCTGGCCGACGTGCTCGGCTATAGCGCCGAGATCATCGACCAGCTGATCGGCACCGGCGCCGTCGGCGTCTATACGCCGGCCGCCGAACCGATCCCCGCCTGATCTTCATGGAGCCTGACGGGCCTTCGTCTCGCATTGCAGGTCGACTGAATGGTTCTTCAAGAGGGCGAAGAGCCGTTCCTTGTTTTGGCGCAATCCCCTGGGGAAAGCGCTATGCGCTTTTCCCGGGAAACCGCTTCACCTTTTCTGGAATTGCTCGGCCGGCTACTTCTGCTGGCCGTAATTCTTGTAGCGCCCGCGAATGGCGGGGATCTCGCTGCCCTCGATGAGCACCGGCGTGCCGGCGCTGCGCGCCAAAAGGTACTGCCGCGCCAGGGTTTCCAGCTTGATGGTGCGGATGAGGGCCGTGTCGAGATCGCCGCCGAAGGCGATCATGCCATGATTGGCGAGCAGGCAAGCCGTGCGGTCCTTGAGCGCGACGACGGCAACCTTGGCCAGTTCGCTTGACGCGAAAAGCGCATAGTCCGAGCAGCGCACATCATCGCCGCCGAAGCCCGCCACCATGTAGTGGAACAGCGGCAGCGGTTCACGCAGGCACGACAGCGCCACGCAATGGTCGGGATGGGCATGCACGACGGCGCCGGCCTCGGGAAACGCCTTGTAGATCTCGGCGTGCATCTCCCATTCGCTCGACGGCCGGAACGCACCGTCCCAGGATCCATCGAGCTGCATCGCCACCATCTGCTCCGGCCGCAAGGCGCTTGTGGCTATTCCCGTCGGCGTGATCAGCATGCCGCCTGTCGTGCGCACGCTGATGTTTCCGGTGGTGCCGACATTCATCCCGCTGGCGTCCAGCGTCTGCGTCGCGGTGATCAGGCTCGTGCGTTCGATTTCGAGTTCCATCACGATGCTCTCCTTGCCGGTGGCCATGTGTCGATCGCCGGCGCAATAGTGCTCGGCCGTGTCATGTCTTGCAGAACGTCGGTGAAGATATCGGGGCCGCCGAGCTTTCCCGATTTCAGCATCAGCGCCAGCGGATCGGAGGGCCGGCCGGGGAGGTGAGCGATGGCGCGCGACAGTCCGGGGCCCTCATAGGCGCCCATGGCGATCCGGTCGATGCCGAGCGCCTTCACCACCGAACCGGCGGTCTCGCCGCCGGCGACGACGAGCCGGCGGACGCCGAGTTCGCGCACCAGAATCTGGGCAATCCCGGCCAGGATCTCTTCCGCCCTTGCCGCCACCATATCGCGGCCATGCGCCTGCTGCAGCGCTTCGACGGTCGCTTGCGGCGCTGTCGTAGCAATGGCGATCATCGCGCCGGGCAAATGCCGTTGGGCGAAGGTACGCGCTTCGGCCATGACATCGGCGCCGGCAAAGGCGCTGGCAAGGTCAATCGTCAGCAGTGGATTGTTTTCCTCGAAACGCTCGAGCTGTTCGATGGTGCGGTCAGCGACGCTGCCGGCCAGCACCGCTGCCGGCCCTTCGACGGCCGGCAGGCTGGCGGCAACGAGATCGCCTGTATCCAGCAGCCCATGCGTGAGCCAGGCCGGTGGCAGATGCGCGGCGACTGAGGAATTACCGGTCATCAGCGGCAGGTCGAAGGTGGCTTCCGCGATCGCCGCCAGATCGCGCTCGCGGATGGTGTCGGTGACCAGCAGCGTCTCGCCACGCGCGCTGTGTGCTCGTATAGCGCTTCGGATGGCTCCAGCGCCGGCATCGACGACGAGATAGGGCACCAGCCCGACCTTGCCCCTGCTCTGCGCCTGCAGCACGCGAACCAGATTGGAATCGGTCATCGGCGTCAGCGGATCGAAGCGCTTGGGCGACTCAGCAAGCAGCTGGGGACCGCCGAACATATGCCCCTGATAGACGGTGCGCCCAGTCTCACACAGCGCAGGGGCGAACAGTGTGACGCCGCCGCCAAGGCGCTCGAGCAGCGCTTCGGCGCAAGGACCGATATTGCCCGCGGGCGTCGAATCGAAGGTGGCGCAATATTTGAAGAAGATCTGCCGCGCGCCAGCTTCGACCAGCCGGTCCGCGGCCTCCAGCACCTGGCGCACCGCATCGCTGGCTGCGATGACGCGGGTCTTCAGCAGGATCACATGGGCAAGATTGCCTGATGGGATCGGCGCGTCCAGCCCGACCGTGCATCCCGTCGGAATGCCGCGCGCGACCAGCATCGACGCCAGCTCGGTGCCGCCGGTCAGATCGTCGGCAATGGCGCCGAACAGCAAGGAAGGCATCGACGCGGTCATGCGGCCCGTCTCATGTCTGCCGGTTTCGGGGCGGCTTGTCTCATGTCGGTGGTCAGGCCATTCGTGGTATCATATACACAAGCCACGCGACGCAGGCGACGCCTGCGCTGTTGCAAGAACGGAGAGCGGATGTGACTGCTTCTATCGCGCCGATCGCGCGCGACAATCTGACGACGCGTGTCTATGAGGAGCTTCGCCGTGCCATGATGGAAGGCCGTTTCTGGCCGGGCCATCGCTTCAAGATCCGCGACCTTGCCGCCAGCCTTCAGGTGTCCGAGACGCCGGTGCGCGAGGCGCTGATGCAGTTGGTGCGCGAAAAAGGCCTGGAGATGGAGGCCGGCCGTTCGATCACCGTCGCCCAGCTGTCGCTGGCTCAGTATCTGGAACTGCGCAGCATCAGGCTGCATCTCGAAGGCATGGCGGGTGCCGCGGCAACGACGCGCATCGAGCCGCGCGAGATCGACCGTCTGGCGGCGGTGCATGAGAAACTCATTGCCAACGAGGACAATGGCCGCTGGTTCGAAGCCGTCCGCGACAATTGGGAATTCCATCACTCGATCTACCAGGCGGCGCAAATGCCGGAGCTGCTGGCCATCATCGAGGGAATCTGGCTGCGCAACGGACCGCTGGTGAACTACCAGTACCCGCACGCCCGGCCGACCTATGACGGCCGCCACCGGCATCTCGACATTCTTGAAGCGCTGCGGGCGCGCGACGAGAACGGTGTGCGCAAGGGCATTCAGCAGGACATGATCGAAGGCGGCCGCCTGCTGGTCAAGGTTCTCGAACGGCTGAACGACGGCGCGGTCACGCCGGAGGAACTGCGCCGCGCTGCGCAGAACGGCCGACTGGTGTCGGCCACCGGCTGAACAGTTTGTTCCTTTCCACCGCATTGGCGCCGGTCACGCCACCTGCGCCGCGGCGGCCATGCCCGCATCGGCAGCCTGCAGGGCGAGATCTATATCTTTTGCGGTGTGCGCAGCACTCAGGAACATGTTGTGCCGGGGATGGAAATAGGCGCCTTCGCGCAAGGCGGCCGAGCAGAAGGCGTTGGCCAGCTTGAATTCGGCATCGCCGTCGAACAGCACCATCGGCATCGACACCGGACCTGTCTGTCGCAGCGAAAGACCATGCTTCTTCGCTGCAGCATCGAGGCCTGAGCGCAGCCTGTCGCCGGCCTGTGTCATGTGGGTGACGGCGTCGGTGTCGCGCAGTGTGCTGATGGTGGCGATCGCCGCGGCCATTGCGACGGCGCCATACCAGAACGAACCCGTCACATAGACCTTGGTCGCGGCTTCGCGAAACCGGTCGGTGCCTGCGATGGCGGCCAGCGGATAGCCATTGGCGATCGCCTTCGAAAAGGCGGACAGGTCCGGCCGTACGCCGAGCGGCTCCCAGCTGCCGGCGAGGTCGATGCGGAAGCCGGCCCTGACATCATCGACGATCAGCGCCGCATCGGCGGCGGTGGTGAGTTCGCGCGCCCGTTTGGCGAAGGCGGCGGTCGGCAGTTCCTGGTCGCGGGCGATGTCGTGCCGGAAGGCAGTGACGACGACAGCAGCGAGATCGTTGCCGGCCTGCTCGACGGCCGCTTCGAGGCTGGCGACGTCATTGTAGTCGAAATGGATCAGATGGGCGCGGTCCTCGGCGGTGACGCCGGCCAGCGATGGCGTGCACCACGGCACGGCGCCGTGATAGGAGCCGCGCGCGACCAGCACCTTGCGTCGGCCGGTGCCGGCGCGCGCGATCGTCACGCAGGCCGTGGTGGCGTCGGTGCCGTTCTTCTGCAGCATTGCCCAGTCGGCATGCGCGACCGTCTTGACCAGCAGTTCCGCCAGCTCGACCAGCACCTCGCCGGGGCCGTTCATCGCATCGCCGAGGCGACGCTGCCGCTCGGCCGCCGCCTCGACCGCCTGATGATGGTGGCCGAGAATGTTGGGCCCCCAACTGCACATCAGGTCGATGTATTCGTGCCCGTCGACGTCCCAGACCCGGCAGCCGTCGGCGCGTTCGAAGAATTGTGGATAGGCGGAGCCGAGATAGCGCGTCGCCATGTGTCCCCACATGCCGCCCGGAATGACCGAGGCCGCACGCTCGCGCAGCAACTGGTCCTTGGAGTTGATCAGGGAAGGCATGACGAGGTCTCCGCTCATTGATATATCATATATTGAATGTGATGTTGGAAGAACAGGATTTGCTGGCCTTCCGGGATGGAGAACAGGGAGGCGACAGTCGCCTCCCTGTATTGTTTTGCTCAGTGGCTGAGTTCTGCCAGCGGCAGGTTGCAGCAGGCGCTGTAGCGCACGCCCTTGACGTCCGACTTGTAGGCCAGGATCAGGTTCGGGCTGATCAGCGGCAGGATGATCCTGTCCTTGATCATCTCCTCGCCGGCCTGGTGCCACAGCTTGGCGGCCTCGTCGCCGCTTGCCGCAAGGGCTGCCTTGTAGATATCCGCTTCCTTCGGGTTGAGCACCGACGGGTCGCGCTCCGCGCCGGCACGGCGCGACCAAGGGCTGCCCTTCGTCATGGCGAAATAGTCGATGTATTGCGAGGTGCCGTAATAGTCCGGCGCGTAGAACACCGCCGTCATTGGGATGCCGTCGCCATTGACGCGCTCGCGCCAATTGGCGAAGGGGATCGGCTGCAGGTCGAGCTTGATGTTGATCTTGGCCAGATCCTGCTGAACCTTCTGCATCAAGAGCGAGAGATCGACGCCGTAGACGTTCATGCCGGGGAACGCTGCCTCCATCTCGAAGCCGTCGGCGTGTCCGGCCTTGGCCAGAAGTTCCTTTGCCTTGGCAACGTCATAGGGCTGCGCCTCGAAGCCCGAACCGCCGGGGAAGCCGAGCGGGATCGGCGCGCTGATCAGCTGACCCTCGGAGCCGATGGTGAAGTCGAGGATAGCAGGACGGTCGAGACCGAGCGAAATGGCCTCGCGCACTTCGGGCGTCAGCGGCACCTTGTTGGCCTTGGCGCCGGGCGACAGCGCCACATAGATGAAGTTGTAGGACGGCACGGTCTCGATCTTGACGTCGCTGCCGGTCATCGTCTTGGCCGTGTCCGGGTCGATCTGCATGGCGATATCGGCGGTGCCGCTCTGCAGCATCTGCGCCTGCGCCACCGCATCCTTGGTCTGGCGTATGACGACTTCGCTCAGCGCCGGCGCCGTGCGCCAGTACTTGTCGTTGCGCGCCAGCCGCAGTTCCGAATTGGGCTCATAGGATTTCAGCACGAACGGCGCGCTGCCGGCCGAATGGGCCAGGAACCAGGCCTCGGCATTGTCTGTCGTCGAGGCGTCCGCATCGGCCTTGGCGCCGGCTTCGGAAGCAACCTTGCTGTTGACGACCGCTGCGTAGGGCGCCGCCGCGATGTTGAGGAATTCGGAGCTCGGCGCGACCATCTTGACGACGACCGTATGCGCGTCCGGAGTCTCGATCGAGGCGACATTGTCCATCAGGAACGAGGCGCTGCCCTTGAGGTTCTTCAGCCGCTCCCAGGACCATTTGACGTCCTTGGCTTCGACAGGCGAACCGTCCGAGAATTTGGCGGCCGGGTCGAGCGTAAAGGTGAAGCTGCTCTGGTCGGCATTGCCTTCCCACTTCGAGGCGAGCAGCGGGATCAGCTTGTTGTCCTTGTCCAGCGTCAGCAGCGATTCGTAGACGCTGGAATTGTAGATCTGGCAGGTGTCGCAGAAGGCGCGGTGCGGATCGAGCGAATTGAGGTCGATGTTACGCGCGATGACCAGCGGCTTGCTGTCCTGCGCGAAAGTGGCAGGCGCCCAGAAGGCGCTGGTGGCCAGCAGCACGGCCGCCAGCATCGTCGCCCTGGTCTTGGCTCTTGGTAGGATCGTCATGTCCATTTCATTCTCCCATTTTCTTGTCAGATCTTTGTGGCAATGCGTTGCTCTATCCACCCACGGCAATGAGGGATTGAAGCGCGGCCTTGAGCTTATCAGCGCCGCCCAGTGCGGCGCGGTTGAGCGGGGCCGATACGACGGGAGCCGAGAGGCTTCCCGTCACATGCAGGATCTCGTGATCGAGATAGTCGAACACGCGATCCTGAATCTCTTGTGTCAGCCGTCCGCCAAGCGACAGTCCACGCTGCACCTGCTCGACGACGGCCACCCGGTTGGTCTTGCGGATCGAGGCCTCCACCATCGGCCAGTCGAGCCCGGTCGGGTCGAGGCTGCGCAGGTCGATGATCTCGGCATCGACGCCGGTCTCCTCGACCACCTGCTTGGCGACGGCGACCATGCTGGCACTGGTGAGCAAGGTGCAGGCACTGCCCGGCCTGACGGTTTTCGCCTTGCCGAGTCGCACGCAATAATCGCGGTCATCCGCAGGCACAGGCCCTTCGCTCGGGAACAGTTCGACATGCTCGATGACGACGACCGGATCGTCGCATTTCAGCGCCGAATTCATCAGGCCGATATAGTCGAAGGGCGTCGTCGGGGCGACGATGCGCCAGCCGGGAAACAGCGCGAACAGGCCAGACGGATCGCCCGAATGCTGCGAGCCGTAGCCGGTGTGCGGCGAGACGCGCACCCGGATCACGATCGGCACCGGGAAGCCGCCGCCGAACATGTGGCGCACCTTGCTGACCGCATTGAACAGCTGGTCGGCGGCAACCAGGCAGAAATCGCCGAACATGATCTCGACGATAGGCCGCAGCCCGCAAAGCGCTGCACCCAGCGCCACGCCGACAAAACCGTTCTCGGCGATGGGCATTGCCAGTACACGCTCCGGCCAGCGTTCCAGCGCACCCTTTGTGGCGCCCGAAACGCCGCCGCGCAGCCGGTGCACATCCTCGCCCATGATAATGATGCGCGAATCCTTTTCCATGGCGCGCGCAATCACCTCGGACGCGGCAACCATGAACTTGACCGGCCTGGTGTCGGCTGGCGGCATATCCTCGATCTCGAGGAAACGCTCGCCCTTCAGTTCGGAAAGATCACCGCGTATCTGGTTGTCGACGCCGCCTGGGTCTGGCCACAGATGGTCGGGAATGCCCAGCGCGTTGCCACTCATTTCGGTGAGCGAATCGGCAGCGGTGTTGACCACCTCCATGACGCGCTGGTCGAGTGTGCCGAGGTCGGAAGCGTTCAAAATGCCCATCGTCTTCAGGCGAGCCGCCATCGTGACCAGCGGATCGCGCGCTTTCCAGGCGTCTTCCTCGGCCCGCGTGCGGTAGCCGAATTCGCTACCCGGGCGCGCGCCGCTCTGATGCAGGAAGCGGTAGCAAAGCGCCTCGACCAGCACCGGGCCACCGTCTTCCTCGATCGCCCGGCGCGCCTCGCGCATGGCATGGTGGACCGCCACCACATCCATGCCGTCGCATTCGATGCCGCGAAAGCCGAGCATAGGTCCGCGCGAGGCCAGCCGCGTCTCGCGCGTCTGCTCGTTGATGTGCGTCGAGACGGCATAGAGATTGTTTTCGGCGAAAAAGATCACCGGCAGCCGGTAGAGCGCGGCGATGTTCATCGCCTCATAGGCCGGCCCCGCCATCATCGTGCCGTCGCCGAAAAAGGCGACCGAGATGTTGCCGGTACCGAGCAGCTTGTCGGCCAGCGCATAGCCGGCCGCATGCGGCAGGTTGCCGCCAATGATCGCGCTGGTGCCAGGGATGCCGGAGGCATCGTCGCGCATATGCATCGAGCCGCCACGGCCGCCGCAATAGCCTGACTTGAGGCCCATGATCTCGGCCATCAAGCCGCGCACCGAGCCCTGCATGTCCGGGTTGAAAGCGTCATGCAACGGGTCGAATCCGCCGGGCGTCTGCGCGTTGACAAGCTTGGCCAAGACCTGGTGATGGGCGCGGTGGGTGCCGTTGATGCGGTCGCCCGTACCGAGCACGGACATGGCGCCGACCGCCGTCGCCTCTTGTCCGATGCTGGCATGCGCCGGACCATGCACCAGCCCGGCATTGGCGAGATCGAGCACTTTTTCCTCGAAACGGCGGATGAGCAGCATCTGCTGATACCAGCGCACCAGGCTCGAAACCTCGGCGTCGTTCCAGTCCGAATCGTCGACGTCGAGCCGCAACCAGGGCGCCGATGGCTGGATCGATGTCTGCTGGACCATGTCAGCTATTTCCGTTCTGGTAGATGATATATCAAATATTTTCTCAGTCGATTGCGTCCGGGCACTTTTCCTGGGCACTGCACTGGCTTGCGGGCACCGCACAAATGGAATTAAATTTCATTTTCTGTGCGAAGCCGAGACTAAGCCGGGACGGCGGCGTTCCGCAAGAGGAATTTTGAAGCCAGTTTTCGAGCCATTCCGGCGACAAGCCCCCTGCACCAATTCACGGAGGGAGCGGCTCTGCAAATCAGGCATTCGGCTGGCGGATCGGCTGGGTAAGCGAGCGGCTAGCGATCGGCCTGATGCTGGAAGAACTGCAAAAACAATTCCCGCTCGGTGGTGATGTCGAGCTTCTCGTAGATGCGCCGGCGATGGTTCTTGACCGTGCCGACGGTGATGCCGAGGCGCTCGGCGATGTTGGCCGTCGGGTGGCCGGCGAGGATCAACTGAACCAATTCCCGCTCGCGCAGCGACAGCTCCGGCCACAGACTGGCCGGGATCGTCGGCTCCTGCCGGGGCGAGGCGCCGGGGCCTGTCGGCGCCGACGTGCGGGAGAATTTGGTTCCGCGCGCCTTGATGTCGAGCGCATGCAGCGCCTCGAATACAGGCAACCGCTCGTCCAGCAAAGCGATCTCGCTCTCCTTGAACGACGTGGTCGAGCGGTCGAGGAAGATGCCGAGGCACCAGTCGCCGCCATCGGCAAGCATGATGCCGACCTCGTCGCAGATCTCCGACTGCGCCAGGAAGCCGGCAATGTACTGGCCGCGCTTGGCCTCGTCGTCGGCGAGCCGTTTCAGCGGCATGATGCCCAACCTGCGCTCGCGCCGCCACGAGGCATAGAACGGGTCGAACACGTAGTAATTGTGGAGATAGCGCCGGACCATCTCATCCGAGAAGCGCCGGTGCTTGATGAATTCGGGTGTCTGCGTCGCCGAATAGCGCGTCACCGTGACGAGGTCGTGGTCGATGTCGGCGCCGATCAGGTCGATCAGGCAGTCGACATGCCTGTCCGTGCCGATGGCGGCGATCGCTTTGGCGAGCGGCGCCCAGATATTGCCCATGCCCATGCCCTTTTCTCGGCGATGTCAGCCCAACCGTCATTGTGTCTTTAGGCATATGGCGCGAGGCCATCCAATGAATCTAGCCTGGCGTCAACCTAGACCAGATCCCGAGGCGACCGTGACCCAACCCAATCTCACCGCCCCCATTGTCGGCAACCCAATCGTCATCGGCATCGACGCCGGCGGCACCATGACCGACACGATCCTTGTCGATCAGGACGGCCACTTCAAGATCGGCAAGTCGGCGACCACGCCGAAGAACGAAGCCGAGGGTTTTCTGGCCTCGGCCGAGGACGCGGCGGATGCCTGGGGCATCTCGCTGGAATCATTGTTTTCAGGCGTCAACGTCGTGCTCTATTCCGGCACCGGCATGCTGAACACGCTGTTGTCGCGCACCGGCCGCCGGCTCGGCCTGATCACCACCAAGGGCCTCGAGGACATGATCCTGATGGGCCGCGGGCTGCAGGCCTGGGCCGATTATTCCTACGCCGACCGGCTGCATGCGGTCACCCACCATCATCCCGATCCGCTGGTGCCGCGCCGCCGCACCCATGGCGTCACCGAGCGGATCGACCAGTTCGGCGACGTCGTGCTGCCGCTCTATGAGCACGAGGTTTCTGCAGCCGCAAAAAAACTGATCGCCGACGAGGTCGAAGCGATCTGCATCATGACCATCTTCTCGCACGTCAATCCGGTGCACGAGAAGCGCATCGCGGAAATCTGCCGCGAAGAGGTCGACAAGGCCGGCGCCGACATCATCGTCTACACCAGCCACGAGGTCCGCCCGGTCATCCGCGAGCAGTCGCGGCTGAACTCGGTCCTGATCGAGGCCTACGCCACCTCGCGCGGCCGCAAGCAGCTTAGGGGTATCGAGGACGTCTCGAAGAAATACGGCTTCAAATATGGCGTGCAGACGCTGCTCTCCTTCGGCGGCCTGACCTCGATCAACCATCCGCGCCTGCATGAAACCATGATCTCCGGCCCGATCGGCGGCATCCTCGGTGCTGCCTATGTCGGCAAGCTGATCGGCAATGATTCGCTGATCTGCTCGGACATGGGCGGCACCTCTTTCGACATGGGCGTTATCACGCGCGGCCAGACGCGGATCGAGAACGAGCCGCTGATGGATCGCTTCAAGCTCAACGTGCCGACGCTGCACCTCGATACGATCGGTGCCGGCGCCGGCATGATCCTCAAGGTCGATCCGCTGACCAAGAAAGTCTCGCTTGGACCGGAAAGCGCCGGCTCCGATCCAGGTCCGATTTGCTTCGCCAGGGGCGGCACCGAACCGACCATTGCCGATTGCGATGCGATTCTCGGCCGTCTCAACCCGCACTATTTCCTCGGCGGCAAGGTCGTGCTGCAGGTCGAAAAGGCCCGCCGCGCCTTCCAGGAGAAATGCTCCGACATCCTGGGCGTCGGGCTGGAGGAAGCCGCCGAAGGCATGATCGACATGCTGGAGGCCGACGCCAACAACGCGCTGCGCCGCGTCATTTCGGGCCAGGGCATCCATCCCTCCGAGTTCACGCTGCTGTCCTATGGCGGCTCTGGCCCGCTGCACCTGGCCGGCTGTTCCAGGGGCATCGGCTTCAAGGACATCATCACCTTCCAGTTTGCGGCCGCCTTCTCCGCCTTCGGCTGCACCACGGCTGATTTCATGCGCCGGCATTCGGTGTCGACGCAGCACGACATCCCGTCACGCGCCGATGAGGCGACGCTGGCCGCCTTCGGCGTCAAGGTCACCACGGTCTGGAACGATCTGACCAAGGCCGCGGTCGACGAGATGATCGCCGACGGCCATGCGCGCGAGAAGATCAGGACCGTGCCGTTCCTGATGATGCGCTACACCGGCCAGCTCGAGGATGTCGAAGTCATGGCGCCGCTGGCTGAGGTCAACTCGGCCGACGACATGCGCAGTGTTATCGACGAGTTCGAGGCGGTCTACGCCAAGGTCAATCATCGCGTGTCGCGCTACGGCGAGGCCGGCTTCACCATCACCGAACTCGGGCTGATCGCCACCGCCGACAAGGTCAAACCGGTGCTGCTCAAGCGTCCGCTTGGCAAGTCGGATCCGGCTTCCGCGCACAAGGGCGTGCGTGAGGCCTATATCGGCGGACGCTGGCACAAGGCCAATCTCTACGAGATGGACCTGCTGCAGCCCGGTCACGAAGTCATCGGTCCGGCCATCATCGAACACCCCGCCACCACGCTCGTCGTTCATCCGCAGGACCGCGTCCATGTCGATGAATGGACGCTGCTGCACTACACCCACGCTTGAGAGGGCACCGCCATGTTGGACAAACCTGCCTCGGCCCTGCGCCTTCGCGAAAGACTGCTCGATTCCGAGCGGCTGATGGAAGAGACCGGCTGCTATGACGGCATCACGGAACTCACGCTGCGCAACCAGGATCCGCTGAAGTTCGAGACGCTGCACACCAAGCTGCGCGCCTATTGCGTCTCGGCTCGCGAAATGGCCCGCCGCATCTCGGCCTCGCCCGGCGTGCGCGAAGTCGGCGAGATGGTGGTCGCCATCTATACGCCCGAAGGCGACGCCATCGCGCTCTCCAACGGCATCATGGTGCATGTCCATACGATGAGCCGCTTCATCAAATGGATGATCAAGAACAATTACGAGGAAAACCCGAAAATCCGTGAAGGCGATATCTTCGCCAACAACGACGCCTTCATCGGCACCGTGCAGGTGCCTGATGTCATGGATGTGGTGCCGATCTTCCATGAAGGCACGCTGGTCGGCTGGTCCGGTGCCGTCTGCCACGAACTGGAAGCCGGCGGCATCACGCCGGGCGGCGATGTCTGCCTGGCGCAGGAGCGCTTCACCGAAGGCCTGTTCGTCTGCGCCGAGAAGATCGGCGAGAATGACGAGATCCGGCGCGACTACGTCATCCGCTGCGAGCGCAATCTGCGCATGCCGATCTACTGGGTGCTCGACGAGAAGGCCAAGGTCGCCTCCTGCATCGACATGCGCGAAAGCGTCAAGCAGCTGATCTCCGAGATCGGCCTCGACTACTGGATGAAGGTGTCGAAGGAGTTCATCGAGGAAGGCCGTCGCGCCCAGCTCGCCCGCACCCGCCAGCTCACCGTGCCCGGCATCTACCGCGGCCACACGTTCTACGGCCATGTCACGGCGGGAAAGCCCGGCTTCCAGCTGCTCGGCGATCCCGACTGGCTCTACAACATCCCGATCGAGATGGAGATCACGTCAGACGGCAAGATCACCATGGACTTCGAGGGCACGCAGCCCTGGGGCTACCATTCGATGAACTGCACGCCGGCCGGCATGGATGGCGGCATGTTCGTGACGCTGACCCAGCACATGAATTTCGAAGGCCTGGTCAATGACGGTGCCTGGATGGCGACCGAACTGAAACTGCCGCACGGCACCTGGACCAACCCCGACAACGAGATGGTGGCCACCGCCACCTCATGGGCGCTGCTGCTGCCGGCCTACGGCGTTTTCCAGCGGCTTTTGTCGCGCAGTTTTGTCGCGCGCGGCTTCGTCGAGGAGGCCTTTGTCGGCCAGGTCAACAGCCCGATGATCGAGATGGGCGGCGAAAGCCAATACGGCACGCCGTTCGGCATGGCGCATTTCGAGTGCGCTGCCGCCGGGTCCGGGGCGCTCGCCATCAAGGACGGTCTCGACACCGCCTATGTCGGCTGGAACCCGGAATCCGACATGGGCAACATCGAGGTCTGGGAACAGTCGATGCCGATGGTCTATATCGGCCGTTCGATCGTGCCGAATTCCGGCGGCGCCGGCAAATATCGCGGTGGCTGTTCCTTCGTCTCGACCTGGCTGATCAACAAGACCTCACATCTGCGGCTCCACACCTCCGAGCACTCCTCGCGCGTGTTCGACAATGGCGGCATGTGCGGTGGTTATCCGGCGCCGACCTGCCAGAAGCATCGCGCGGTGCGCAACTCAGACATTCACGAACTGGCAGCAAAAGGCGAACCGCTGGCGCATGCGCCCGGCATCGACCCTGACGTCTCCGACTACGAGAAGAACATCGGCGGCGACCATGTCGTGGTCGAAGGCCCCTACATCACCTCGCCGCACAAATCCGGCGACATCTTCAGCCATTCCTACAATGGCGGTGGCGGCTATGGCGACGTGCTGGAGCGCGATCCGATCAAGACGGCATGGGATGTCGAGAACGGCTTTCTCACCCGTGAAGCGGCGGACCAGGTTTTCGGCATTGTGCTGAAGGACGATGAAGACGGTTATCCCGTCGCCGATATCGACGCCACGGTCGAACGCCGCGCCGCCATGCGCAAAGAGCGCCTGGCTAACGCGATTCCGGTGGCGGATTGGATCGCCAAGGAGCGTGGCCGCGTCGGAAAGGCCGACTTCGCGCCCGAAGTGAAGAAAATGTACGCCAGCGCGATCAAGCTGTCGTCGCGCTTCACCAAGGAATTCAGCGATTTCTGGAACGTCGACGCCAAATCGATCTTCACGCCGGGAGCCAAGCCATGACCTCATACAGCAAGGAAGTTCTGGGCGATCTGGCCGCCGGCAAGCTGCCCTGGCCGCAGACAAGGCGCATCATGAGTGCCTACAAGGATGACGACCGTTTCTTCAAGATGGTTGCCGTCTATCAGGATCGTGTCGCCTGGAAGGACCCGATCCTGCTGCCGGTCTCGGACCATCTGTTCATCTGCCAGAGTGGCGATGAGCGCATTACCCGCTGCGAATGCGGCCACTCCTTCGGCGACTATCGGAAGAACTGGAAGCTCAACGCCGTGATTAACGTGCGCAACACCGAGGAGGCTTTGCGCGAGATCTATCCCAACAGCGATCTCCCTGATCCCGAATGGATGGAAATCCGGGAGTTCATCTGCCCGGAGTGCGGGACGCTGCATGAGGTCGAGGCGGCGGCACCCGGTTATCCCATCGTGCATGATTTCGAACCCGACCTCGAAGGCTTTTATCGCGAATGGCTGGGCAGACCGCTTCAGGGGTCCTGAACCCTCGTCGATGGAGGCTGCGCCGCTGTGATTGCCAAATCCGGTCAGGACTGATTGCCTGCCCAAACGAAGCGGAGACCGTGCGCCATGAACAACCTTTCCGGCCGTAGCGCCATCGTGACCGGCGGTTTCTCGGGCATGGGCTTCGCCATTGCCACGGCTTTGGCCGAGGCTGGGGCCAATGTCGCCGTCGGCTCCTACATCGCGCCTGCCGGTGCCGACAGATCCGATGCCGCCTACTATCCGGCCGCCGACGAGATCGAGCGCGTGC
>NZ_RZRO01000053.1:0-46155 GCF_003997975.1 Mesorhizobium sp. M7A.F.Ca.US.005.03.1.1 | reverse complement strand
CGATTGAGGCGCCGGCAGGGCAGAGGGGGGCGCCAAGGATCGCCAACGGGACGATTTTAGTTCCCGTGAACCTTCAGCCACAGCGCCTTTTCACCCAATGTCCCGACCATGCCGGCGTGCGCGGCACGTTCGGCTTCTGTCACGCGCGGCGGCAGTGGCGCCGGGCGCGGGGCGACGACGATTTCGATCTGGCGGACATTCTCGCCCTGGGCCGGCGCGGTGGCGCTGTCGAGGATGAGGGCCGCCTGCTTGCCGCCGATCAGCTCGATATAGACTTCGGCCAGCAATTCGGAATCGAGCAGGGCGCCGTGCTTGGTGCGCTTGGTGTTGTCGATGCCGTAGCGCCGGCAGAGTGCATCGAGCGAATTAGGACCCATCGGGTGCTTGCGGCGCGCCAGCGCCAGCGTGTCGACGACGACGCCGTTGTCGATGACAGGGTGACCCAGCCGGCCGAATTCGACGTTGAGGAAGCCGACATCGAAAGTGGCGTTGTGGGCGACCAGCTTGGCGCCGTCGGTGAAGTCCAGCCACTCCTGTACGATCTCGGCGAAGGTCGGCTTGCCCGCGAGGTCCGCCGCGCTGATGCCGTGCACCGCCTGTGCCTCGACATGGATCGCGCGGCCTTGCGGGTTGATGTAGTGGTGGAAGGTCCTGCCGGTCGGGAAACGGTTGACCAGTTCGACGCCGCCCAGCTCGATCACGCGGTCGTCGCGCGAATCGAGGCCGGTGGTTTCCGTGTCGAAGATGATCTCACGCATCGAATCAGTCGCTCCAAAGGAGCAGAATCATGAGAGCGGAACAAAATGGCAATGAGAAACTATGATGGCCAGGGCAATCGCACAGGTTTGCGCCGCCCCTCATCGCCCTGCACCTTTCCTCTTCCCCGTCGATCGGGGGAGAGGTGTCGAGCGAAGCCGGCAGGCAGATAAGCGGCTCTCACATCGACAGCTGGCGGTCGAGCGGTGGGCTCAACCACCTGGCTTGCCAACCCCTATCAGCTGGCTGATGATTGCAGCGACCTCCGCCCGCGCGGCGTCCATCCCCTGTCCGGTGTCGACGATGAAATCGGCCTGACGGCGCTTTTCCGCGTCCGGCACCTGCTTGGCCAGGATCGACGCCAGCTTCTCTTCCGTCATGCCGGGCCGTGCCAGCACGCGTTCGCGCTGGGTCGCGGCCGGGGCGGTGACGACGACGACCTTGTCGACGCGGTTGCGGCCGCCGGTTTCGAACAGCAGGGGGATGTCGAGGACGGCGATCGGCGCGCCTGATCCGCGATGCCTGGCCAGAAAGGCATCGGCATCGGCGCGCACCAGCGGGTGGATGATGGTCTCCAGCCGCTTCAGCGCCGCGGCATCGCCGAGCACGCGCGCGCCAAGTTTGGCACGATCGACCATGCCGGCGGATGTGGTGCCGGGAAAGGCGGCCTCGACCAGGGGGGCTGCCTTGCCCGCGTAGAGGCGATGCACCGTCTCGTCGGAATCATGGACCGGCACGCCGGCCTCGGCAAACATTTTTGCCGTGGTCGACTTGCCCATGCCGATCGAGCCGGTGAGGCCGAGCACGATCATGGCTTCGGCACCAGATCGGCGACGATCAGGGCCCGGAGTTCGGCCGTCACCCGCGGCCTGATGCCGAACCAGCGCTCGAAGCCAGGCACGGCCTGATGCAGCAGCATGCCAAGACCGTCGACCGTCTTCAGATTTCGCGCGCGGGCGGCCGCGAGCAGCGGCGTCTCCAGCGGCACATAGACGATGTCGGTGACGATGGCATGGTCGGGCAGCCGGGCGGGATCCGCCGACAGGCCTTCATTGCCATGCATGCCGAGCGCGGTGGTGTTGACCAGCAGGCCGGCATCGCCGAGCAGTTCGTTGGTCGCCGCCATGCCATGCGCCGAGACACCGGTGCCGAAACGATCGCGCAATTCCTGCGCTCGGGCCAGAGTGCGGTTGACGATGCGGATGTCGGCAACGCCGCGCTCCTTCAGCGCATGGATGACGGCGCGCGACGCGCCGCCGGCGCCGAGCACCACCGCCGGACCCTTGCTTGCCCAGCCCGGTGCATGATCGTCGAGGTTGGCGGCAAAGCCGTGACCGTCAGTGTTGCCGCCCCACAGGACGCCGTCCTCGAACCACAGCGTGTTGACGGCGCCGATTTCTTGCGCCGCCTGGTCGCGGCGTTCGGCCAATGCGAAGGCCGCTTCCTTGTGCGGGATGGTGATGTTGCCACCGCGGTAATTGTTTGCCTGCAATGTTTCCACGAACACGGCAAAGTCTTGCGGCGCGACATCGATGGCCTGGTAGCTTCCGTCGATGCCATGTTTGGCCAGCCAGTGACCATGGATCTTCGGCGAGCGCGAATGCTTGACCGGATGGCCCGACACGAAGGCTTTTTTCGACGCCTCAGCCATCGATCGCCCCCAGGTCTCGCAGTTCGGCCAGCAGCGGCAACAGCGGCAGGCCGACAATGGTGAAATGATCGCCCTCGATTTTCTCGAACAATTGAATGCCTTCGCCTTCGATCTGATAGGCGCCGACGCTTCCCAGCGCCTTGGCGCCGACGCGGGCGAGGTGGCGGCCGATGAAGGCGGGGTCGAGCTTGCGCATGGTCATCGAAGCGATGCCGACATGGCGCCACAAAACCTTGCCGTCGCGAACCAGCATGGCGGCGCTGTTGAGTTGATGGGTCTTGCCCGACAGCGCCAGCAAATGACGGCGGGCACCCTCCATGTCAGCCGGCTTGTGGAACACCTCGTCGCCGAGCGACAGCGTCTGGTCGCAGCCCAGCACCAGGGCGCCCGGCCTGCGCTCGCTGACTTCGGTCGCCTTAGCCTCGGCCAGCACCAGGGCGACGTCCTCGGGCGAGACGCCGCTATCCTGCAAAGGCGACTCGAGCGCGCGCTCGTCGACATCGGCCGGCACCGCCTCGACATCGATGCCGGCATTGACCAGCATCGCCTTGCGGAACGGACTGCCGGAAGCGAGGATAAGTTTTTCGGTCATGCTGATTCACCCATGTTGGCGCTCCGTCACGCACCCCTCATCCGACCGAGCTTCGCTCGGCCACCTTCTCCCACAAGGGGAGAAGGGAAGTCCCGCGCGTACGCCGCTGCAAATCGCCAACTGGCGGTATCTTGCGGAGACGACGGTGCCACGTTCTTCCTTCTCCCCTTGTGGGAGAAGGTGGCCTCGCGAAGCGAGGTCGGATGAGGGGTGCTGGTGCTCACTTATCTTACCTGCCCTATCTATTCTTCCCCCGCAGGGCAACGATGGCCGCCGCCGTTTCCTCGATCGAGCGGCGGCTGACGTCGATCATCGGCCAGCCATGGCGCGTGCAGATCTTACGGGCGTAGGCGAGCTCTTCGCTGATCGCCGCGCGATCGACATAGTCTGATGCCTCATACGAGCTGCTGTTGCCGAGGATGCGGTTTTGCCGGACGTGCGAGATGCGCTCGGCGGTGGCGATCAGCCCGACGATGAGCGGCTTGCTGGCGGCAACCAGGCTTTCCGGCACCGGCACACCGAGCACGATCGGGATGTTGGCGGTCTTGATGCCGCGGTTGGCGAGGTAGATGCTGGTCGGCGTCTTCGACGTGCGAGAAATGCCGATCAGCACGACATCGGCATCGTCCATGTTGAGCGGCAGCTGGCCGTCATCATGGTCCATGGTGAAATTGAGCGCATCGATGCGGCGGAAATATTCGGCGTCGAGAACATGCTGGGCGCCGACGCGGCGGCCGGCGGGGGTGCCGAGATAGGACTGGAACACGGTCAGCACCGGCTCCAGCACCGACACACAGGGCAGGCCCATGGCCGCGCAGCGCTCGTCGATGCCGCGCGCCAGCTTCTGGTCCACGACCGTATAGAGGATGATGCCCGGCTCTTCCTCTATGTCCTCGAACACCTTCGCCACCTGCTTTTCGGTGCGGATAAGCGGATAGATATGCTCGATGGCGCGCGCATCCTTGTATTGTGCCGAAGCCGCCCGGCCGGCGGCGAGCAGCGTTTCGCCGGTCGCGTCGGAAATCAGGTGCAGGTGGAAGAAGCTCTGGGGTTTGTTCACAGGGGGTCACCTGGGGCTGTGGGCTTCTGTGGATAAAGCGGGATGAAAAGACGGGTCGGTCGGAGGCGACTGTATCAGATGGCAGTTTGTCCACAATTCGATGCGCTGTCAGCTTCGTCGGGCGACTGGGGACAAGTTTGGGGACGGCTTTTTTCGCCTACAGTCCGTCCACAGGACCTGCCTTTCACCGCTCCGCCTAACGCTTTGACTCGATTGATCGATTCCGACCTATCCCCAGAACCCTACATCTGGGAAAAAGAAGCACGCGACAATATGTTGGCTGGTGTTTTCCGGGGCAAAGCGGGACAGGTGGCAATCACCAGAACCAACAGACTCTTAGAATCAGAAGAATCTTAGATATAAGAATCTTTGATTATAGAAGAGGCCGGGAGAAGCGAGCGCTCGATGCCCCAGAACCGGATCATGCTGGATGTCCTGAAGGGCAAGGCTCATTTTCCGCCTCCGCTCTGGATGATGCGTCAGGCAGGGCGTTATCTGCCGGAGTATCGGGAGACACGCAGGCGAGCAGGCTCGTTCCTCGATCTCTGCTATGATCCAGACCTTGCCGTCGAAGTGACCTTGCAACCGATCGAGCGCTTCGGCTTCGATGCTTCGATCCTGTTTTCCGATATCCTTGTCGTTCCGCATGCGCTTGGCCGTGACGTCCGCTTCGAAGAGGGCAGAGGGCCGCTGCTGACGCCGATCACCGCGCCGGAGATTCTGGCTCTGGAGGGCAAGGTGTTTCACGTGAATCTCGAACCGGTCTACGAGACGGTTCGCCGGTTGCGGGCCAAATTGCCCGACGAGACAACCCTGATCGGCTTCTGCGGCGCGCCGTGGACGGTGGCGACCTACATGATTGCCGGCCATGGCACGCCCGACCAGGCGCCGGCGCGGCTTTTTGCCTATCGCGAGCCGGTGGCCTTTCAACGATTGCTGAAGGTGCTTGCCGAACATTCGGCCGCCTATCTCATCCGCCAGATCGAGGCGGGCGCGGATGTGGTGCAGATTTTCGATTCCTGGTCCGGCGTGCTGGACGATGAAACTTTCGATTTGTTCTGCGTTCAGCCGATGGCCGAGATCGTTGGCCGGGTGCGGGCGGTTTATCCCGATGTCCCGATCATCGGTTTTCCCAAGGGCGCCGGTGCGCGCTACCGGACCTATCGACAGAAGACCGGCGTAACGGCGCTGGGCATCGACTGGACGGTGCCCCTGATTGCGGCGAAGGAATTGCAGCGCTCGGGTGCGGTTCAGGGCAATCTCGATCCCTTGCGGCTCGTGGCTGGCGGCAAGGCGCTGTCGGATGGCGTCGAGGCGATCCTGAGAGCGCTGGGAGACGGCCCGCTGATCTTCAACCTCGGTCACGGCATCACGCCGGAGACGCCGATCGCCCATGTCGAGGCGATGGTGAAACAGGTGCGGAGCGCGACACGCTGATGGCTCAGATGAACAACACGAACAGCACCGGCCAGGCGATGATGCGCATGATATCAGGTATCGCCGTGCTGATCGTTTTCACCGCGCTTTTGTATTTCGCGGCACCCGACAGTTTCTACCCCTGGGCCAAGGCGATCCATATCCTCGCCGTCATCTCGTGGATGGCGGGCATGCTCTATCTGCCGCGGCTGCTGGTCTACCACGCCGATGCCGAGAAGGGCTCGGTGCAGTCGGAAACCTTCAAGGTGATGGAGCGGCGCCTGCTGCGCGGCATCATTAATCCGGCGATGATCGTCACCTGGGTGTTCGGCCTGTGGCTTGCCTGGAAAGGCTTTGGTTTCCAGGGCGGCTGGCTTCACGCCAAGATCGGAGCGGTGCTTTTGCTGTCGGCCATGCATGGCTATCTGGCCGGTGCGGTGCGCAAATTCGCCGAGGACCGTAATGAAAAACCGGCCAGGCACTGGCGGATGGTCAACGAGATCCCCACATTGCTGATGATCGCAATCGTCATCCTGGTGGTGGTCAAGCCGTTCTGATGCATGTTACCCAAAAACGGCCAGGAGACTACGACAGGCATTGATGCGTTTAGGCCTTCATAGGCCATGCAAAACGCAGCTTGCTCTTTCACCCGACCGACGATAAAAGACGGGTCTTCCTTCCCGTCATGCGCCGCCCCTCGTTGTTTTCGGCCGCGCCCGGCATTTGTCGCATCCCGCCGATATTTTCCCAAAGCCTACCCAGACTCCATCTATTCAAGGTCCGTCTATGCAAGAAATGAAACTCGCCGAGTTCAAGAACAAGAAACCGCCAGAGCTGATCGCTTATGCCGAATCGCTGGAGGTCGAAAACGCCAGCGTCATGCGCAAGCAGGAGCTGATGTTTGCGATCCTGAAGAAGCTGGCCGCCCAGGAGATCGAGATCATCGGTGATGGCGTGGTCGAGGTGCTGCAGGACGGTTTCGGCTTCCTGCGCTCCGCCAACGCCAATTACCTGCCAGGTCCCGACGATATCTATATTTCACCGTCGCAGATCCGGCGCTTTTCGCTGAAGACCGGCGATACGGTCGAAGGGCCGATCCGCAGCCCGAAAGAGGGCGAGCGCTATTTCGCGCTGCTCAAGGTCAACACCATCAATTTCGACGATCCCGAGAAGATCCGTCACAAGATCCACTTCGACAATCTGACGCCGCTCTATCCGACCAAGCGGCTGAAGATGGAGATCGAGAATGTCACCACCAAGGACATCTCGGCCCGTGTGATCGACCTGGTGGCGCCGATCGGCAAGGGACAGCGCGCCTTGATCAACGCGCAGCCGCGTACCGGCAAGACGGTTCTGATGCAGAACATCGCCCACTCGATCACCGCCAACCACCCGGAATGCTATCTGATCGTGCTGCTGATCGACGAGCGGCCGGAAGAAGTGACCGACATGCAGCGCTCGGTGAAGGGAGAGGTGATCTCCTCGACCTTCGACGAGCCGGCGGTGCGCCACGTGCAGGTCGCCGAAATGGTCATCGAGAAGGCCAAGCGCCTGGTCGAACATGGCCGCGACGTCGTCATCCTGCTCGATTCGATCACCCGTCTCGGCCGCGCCTACAACACCGTCGTGCCGTCATCCGGCAAGGTGCTGACCGGTGGCGTCGACGCCAACGCGCTGCAGCGGCCGAAGCGCTTCTTCGGCGCCGCCCGCAACATCGAGGAAGGCGGTTCGCTGACCATTATCGCCACCGCGCTGATCGATACCGGCAGCCGCATGGACGAAGTCATCTTCGAAGAGTTCAAGGGCACCGGCAACTGCGAAATCCAGCTCGACCGCAAGGTGGCCGACAAGCGCATCTATCCGGCCATGGACATCCTGAAGTCCGGCACCCGCAAGGAAGACCTGCTGGTTTCCAAGCAGGACCTGCAGAAGATCTTCGTGCTGCGCCGCATCCTGGCGCCGATGGGAACCACCGACGCGATCGAGTTCCTGATCGACAAGCTGAAGCAGACCAAGACCAATGCGGATTTCTTCGATTCGATGAACACGTAAGGGGATGGGGTAGCGATCCTTCGCGCCCCCCTCTGCCCTGCCGGGCATCTCCCCCTCTAGGGGGAGATTATGCCCTTGGTCGCTTTCGGCAATTATCAACGCCGTAAGGTGAGCGGAACAGCGAAGCTGCCGATCTCCCCACTTGAGGGGGAGATGGCCGGTAGGCCAGAGGGGGCGTCTCTCGCCGGCGGTTAGCAAAACTATCGCCGTCGCAACAATCGCTCGAGCTCTTCAGCATCCGTCACCGCCGGCAAACAAACCTGCCCTGTACACAACCATGCACCTGCCTTGTCGGTCGGCGGCAGGATTCCACCGGGTAGCAAGGGTCGATTCGCTGCCGTACCGATCGGCACGACGATGTCGATGCGGCGCGGGTCCGGGGTTCGATTCGCAACCGGAACGAGCTTTGGATCTGTGAACTCATCCACCAACACCAGCTTGAGCGGCTCGATTGCCAGCGCGCAGGCATTGACGATGCCGGCCTGGCCATAGGCCTGCTGCGTCGCGCGGCCGGCGGCATGCTCGGCGACGTGCCAGGCTCTCTCCTGCAGCTCGAGATTGCCGGTGACGGAGGCGAGCCTGACCAGCGCCTCGATGATCTGGCCGGTAGCGGAGGGAATGGCTTCGTCGACATCGCCGCGGATGCGGATCGGCACGTCGGTGCTGTCGGAAGCAGTCAGGTAGTAACCTGTCTTCTCGGCGTCGGCGTGCCAATGCTCGAGCTGCCCGACAAACTGGCCGGCCTGGTCGACATAGCTCCAATCCCCGGTGGCCTCGAACAGCGAGATCGCGGCGTTGGTCATAGCGGCATAGTCGCTGGACAAAGCCGGGAACAGTTTTCTGGCGCCGAGCATCGAATGCGGCAGACGGCCGTCGCGGCTGCCAGAGCTGATATAGGCAAAGGCCTTTGCCGCCACATCGATCCAGTCAGGCCGCGCCAGCGCCCGGCCGGCCTCGGCAAGCGCTGCGATCATCTGGCCGTTCCAGTCGATGAGGGTCTTTGCGTCAAGGCCGGGCCTGACCCGCTCTTCCCGGACAGCAAGGAGTTTCGCCTTGCGCGCGCTGATCTCTTCGCGGTGGATCACATATTGCGATTGCTGAGACAGCGTTTGGTGGACGACCGGCTTGCCTTCCCAGCCATGCGGGCTGGAGAGCGTGAAGTGCTTGAAAAACAATGCGGAATCGTCGCCAAGGGCGGCTTCGATCTCGTGGCGGTTCCAGGTGTAGAACAGACCTTCCTCGCCGTCGCTGTCGGCATCGAGACTGGCGGCAAAGGCACCGCCGTCGACGCGCATTTCGCGCAGCAGCCAGCCGATCGTCTCTTCGATTCGCACCCGGAACAATTCATTGCCGCTTGCGGCATAGGCCCAGTTGCAGAAGCGGAGGAGCTGGGCATTGTCGTAGAGCATCTTTTCGAAATGCGGCACCAGCCATTCGGCGTCGGTCGAGTAACGGCTGAGCCCGCCGCCGATGTGGTCGTAGATGCCGCCGCTCAGCATCTGCTCGAGGCTGTTGAGGACGTCGTCGCGATGGGCGGCATTGCCGTCGCGAAGCCAGGACAGCCACAGCGTTTGCATGAACGGTGCGTTGGGAAATTTAGGCGCGCCGCGCAATCCGCCGAGATCACGGTCGATCATGCCGTCGATACCCTTGGCCAATTCCGCCAGCGTGGCGCGGTCGAGCACGGTTCTGGCATGCGAACCGGCGAGCCGCGTCTCGACATGCGTCGTCAGCCCGTCGGCGCTCTGGTTGAGGCTCGCCCGCTTCTCCCGCCACGCCTTGTCGACTGCCTCCATCACCTGGATGAAGCCGGGGCGGCCGTAGCGCGGCTCGCGCGGGAAATAGGTGCCGCCCCAGAACGGCTTGCCGTCCGGGGTCAGGAACATGGTCAGCGGCCAGCCGCCCTGCTCGCCCATCGAGGACAGCGCCGCCATATAGATCTGGTCGATGTCCGGGCGCTCCTCGCGGTCGACCTTGATATTGACGAACAGACGGTTCATGACGGCGGCGACGCCATCGTTTTCGAAGCTTTCATGCGCCATGACATGGCACCAATGGCAGGCGGCATAGCCGACCGAGAGCAGGATCGGCCTATCCAGCGCTTTCGCCTCTTCGAGCGAAGCCGGCGACCAAGCCCGCCAGTGGACGGGATTGCCGCTGTGCTGCTGCAGATAGGGGCTGGCTTCTTCGGCAAGCAGGTTTTGCGCGGGCAGCGTCACTGGGCAAACTCGTATGCGATTGGCTGATAGGCGTGAAGCTAGGGCGGTTCAGTAGAGCGGGCAAATGATTTCAGGCGATTCCATCGTAGCGCTGTCGAGCGGCCGGCTGCCTGCCGGCGTCGCCGTCATCCGAATTTCCGGCCCGCAGACTCGATTCGTGGTCGAAACGATTGCTGGGACTATGGTTAAGGACCGCGCGGCGGTTCTGCGCCGATTCAGGGCGTCTGACGGGACATTGCTCGATACCGGCCTGGTTGTGTTCTTTCCCGGCCCGGCCAGTTTCACCGGCGAGGACGTCGCGGAATTCCACGTTCATGGCGGCCGTGCCGTTGTGGCAAAAATGCTGGAGACGATGACCGGTTTTGGCGGCGTCAGGCACGCGGAACCGGGCGAATTCACGCGTCGCGCCTTTCTGAACGGCAAGGTAGACCTGGTCGAGACCGAGGCGCTGGCGGATCTCGTCAATGCCGAGACGGAGGCGCAGCGGCGCTTCGCGGTCCAAAATGCCGGAGGCGCCCAAAGCGAACTCTATCTCGGCTGGCGCCGCAGGCTGATCCATGCCCGCGCGATGATCGAGGCCGAGATCGATTTCGCCGACGAGGAAGACGTCCCCGGTTCCGTTTCGGATACGGTCTGGTCCGATGTCAGAACGATGATCGACGAGATCGACCGGCACATCGCCGGATTTCGCGCCGCCGAGATCATTCGCGATGGATTCGAGGTCGTCATCCTCGGTGCCCCCAACGCCGGTAAGTCGAGTCTGTTCAACGCTCTGGCGCGGCGCGATGCCGCTATAGTAACGGATGAACCAGGCACGACCCGCGACCTGCTTGAAGTGACACTTGATCTTCAGGGGCTGCGTGTTCGGCTCACGGATACGGCCGGGTTGCGCGATGCGCCGGGGAAGGTCGAAGCGATCGGCATCGACAAGGCGAGGGCCAAGGCGCATGGCGCCGATCTCTTGCTCTTGCTTAGGGATGTCGCCGATCCCAGGGAGATTGGACTGCTGCCGACCGAAGCGCCGATCTTACGTGTCGGCACCAAGCTCGATCTGCTGGAAAGCCGCGCGGCGAGCGACGCGACGGAGGATTACGACCTTGTCATTTCAGTGAAGAACGGGACGGGCGTGGAGGAACTGCTGGCGGAGATCGGTCAGCGGGCGGCGGAGGCAGCCGGCAGCGTCGGCGATGTCCTGCCGTCGCGCCTTCGCCACGTCGAATTGCTTGGCGAGACCAACCGCCATCTGCATCGCGCCACTGACGGCCGGATGAACGAGCAGGAGTTGCGCGCCGAGGAGTTGCGGCTCGCCGCCGATCGCCTCGGCCGAATCGTCGGTGCCATCGACGTCGAGGACATGCTGGACGTGATCTTCTCGCAGTTCTGCATCGGGAAATGACTCACGTGAAACATTGGGTCGCTGCGGCGTGAGCTGCCTTTAGATCGTATGTTGCTTTGCCGCATGCCTTCGTGATTTTCGACGAACCCCGAAGGCGGGGAGGCTTCATCTGGGCCACCACCGCGCTGCGCCGCCTGCATGACTCACGCGAAACGTGTCAGGCGGCCCCGATGACTCACGTGAAACACTGAGCTAACTGGCGGCGCGGCTGTTTCACGTGAAACTTGTCGCGGAGTTTTCTTGACAGCGTCGCTCCGCAGGGACATGTGTCCCTCATTCTTCTGAGTCCAGGACGTTTGGAAATGACCAATCGCTATGATGTGGTTGTGGTGGGCGGCGGCCACGCGGGTTGCGAGGCGGCCAGCGCTGCCGCGCGCGCCGGTGCCAGGACCGCCTTGGTGACGCTGCGTTTCGACACGATCGGCGTGATGTCGTGCAACCCGGCGATCGGCGGGCTCGGCAAGGGCCACCTGGGGCGCGAGATCGATGCCATGGACGGCCTCATGGGCCGCGTGGCGGATGCGGCCGGCATACAGTTCCGCCTGCTCAACCGCCGCAAAGGCCCTGCGGTGCGCGGCCCGCGTACGCAGGCCGACAGAAAGCTCTATCGCCTTGCCATGCAGGAAGCGATTCGGCAGCAGAACGATCTCGACGTGGTCGAAGGCGAGGTTCTGGACTTCGAGATCGCCGACGGGCAGATCACGGCGGTTCTCCTAGCCGACGGCCGGCGCCTGGTCTGTGGCGCGGTCGTCCTGACGACCGGAACTTTTCTGCGCGGGCTTATCCATATCGGCGAGAAGAAGATCGTCGCCGGCCGCATGAACGAGCAGGCGAGCCTCGGCCTGTCGGCAACGATGGACCGCGCCGGCTTCAAGCTTGGACGGCTGAAGACCGGGACGCCGCCGCGGCTCGATGGCCGGACCATCGACTGGGCGTCGCTGGAAAGCCAGGCGGCGGATGCGGATCCGGTGCCGTTCTCGCTGATGACCGACCGTATCACCACGCCGCAGATCGATTGCGGCATTACGCGGACGACGACCGCGACGCATGAGTTGATACGCGCCAATCTCGGTCGCTCGGCCATGTATTCCGGATCGATCGAAGGCGTTGGGCCGCGCTATTGCCCGTCGATCGAGGACAAGATCGTCAAGTTCGGGGACAGGGACGGGCACCAGATTTTTCTGGAGCCGGAAGGCCTGGACGACGACACCGTCTACCCCAATGGCATTTCGACCTCACTGCCCGAGGATGTGCAGCTCGACATCTTGAAAACCATTCCGGGGCTGGAGCGGGCCGTCATGCTGCAGCCCGGCTATGCCATTGAATATGATCATGTCGATCCGCGCGAACTGCATCAGACGCTGGAGACGAAGCGCGTTAGTGGCCTGTTCCTCGCCGGGCAAATCAACGGCACGACCGGCTATGAAGAAGCGGCCGGGCAAGGCTTGCTTGCCGGCCTCAATGCGGCGCGGCGGGCGGCGGGCAGCGAGCAGATCGTGCTCAGCCGCACCGAGGCCTATATCGGCGTCATGGTCGATGATTTGACCAGCCGGGGCATTGCGGAGCCCTACCGGATGTTCACCTCGCGGGCCGAATTCAGGCTGTCGTTGCGTGCCGACAATGCCGATGAGCGGTTGACGCCGCTGGCGGCCAGGCTGGGCATCGCCTCGGCGCAGCGGATGCAGCGCTACGGGGATGTCATGCAAAGTCTGGATGAGGCTCGGGAGCTGGCGAAGTTGCTCACAATGACGCCCAACGAGGCGGCGCGTCATGGGCTGGAAATCAACCGGGACGGCGTGCGCCGGTCCGGTTATGAATTGCTGTCCTATCCCGACGTCGACTTGGCCCGGTTGGGACGTATCGATTCGCGATTCGCGGCAATCGACGGCAAAACGGCGGAGCGCCTCGAAACAGAGGCGAAATATTCGGTCTATCTCGATCGCCAGAAGACGGATGTCGCGCAGATCCGGCATGAAGAGAGCCGGCTGATCCCCGAGACGGTCGATTTCGCCGGAGTGCCGGGTCTGTCGAACGAGTTGAAGCAGAAGATGCAGGCGCGGCGGCCGCGCTCCATCGCCGATGCCCAGCGCATGGAAGGCATGACGCCGGCGGCGCTGGCGATCATTGTCGCGCATGTCCGTCACGCGGAGAGCGCCCAGCGCCTGCAAAAGGATGTTGCGTGAGTTCTATGACCCTAGCGAGCCTGCAGGACACGGCAGGCCCGGTTTCACGTGAAACATTCGATCGGCTGGTGGCGTTCGAGCAGATGTTCCAGAAGTGGAATCGCAGCATCAATCTGGTGGCGCAATCGACCTCGGGCGACGTCTGGCAGCGTCATATATTGGACAGCGCCCAGCTCGCGCGCATAGAGCCTGCCGCCACACGCTGGGTGGATATCGGCTCGGGCGGCGGATTTCCGGGCCTTGTCATGGCTTTCCTGCTGGCCGAGCGCGACGGCGCCAGCATCGATCTGATTGAAAGCAATCGCAAAAAAGCATCCTTCCTGCAGACCGTCGTCGGGCAGTTCAGCCTGCCGGCGCGGGTGGTGGCGCGCCGCATCGACGACAGTCATGCGCTTGTTTCGACGCCGCAGATCGTCACGGCGCGGGCGCTGGCTCCGCTTTCGACGTTGCTGGACCTGTCGGCGCCCTGGCTGATTTCAGGCGCGCGCGGCCTGTTCCACAAAGGCCGGGATTACCGCACCGAAGTGCAAGAAAGCGTTCACCGATGGTCCTTCGATCTGGTAGAACATCCCAGTGTGACCGACGCTGGCGGCGTCATCCTGGAATTGTCCAACCTGCGACCTGTCTGATCCGTCACTGACAGGCGATTTGGCGCCCAAAATGAATTTCTGGCATAAACCCATGATGAAGAATGGCCCCCGAATCATCACCGTAGCCAACCAGAAAGGCGGCGTCGGCAAGACAACCACCGCCATCAATCTGGCGACCGCGCTGGCCGCGATCGGCGAAAAGGTGCTGATCGTCGATCTCGATCCGCAGGGAAATGCCAGCACCGGTCTCGGCATCGACCGCAAGGATCGGACGGTGTCCTCCTATGACGTGCTGACCGGCGAGCTGGAGCTGGAGGCCGCGGCCATCCCGACGGCGGTGCCCGGCCTGTCGATCGTGCCGTCGACGCTCGACCTGCTCGGCATTGAAATGGAGATCGCCTCCGCGCCCGACCGGGTGCTCAAGTTGCGTAATGCGCTGCGCGCCGCGACCGAGCGCGGCGCACCTTTCGGCTATGTGCTGATCGACTGCCCGCCCTCGCTCAACCTTTTGACTTTGAATTCAATGGCTGCGGCCGATTCTGTTCTTGTGCCGCTGCAATGCGAGTTCTTCGCGCTCGAAGGTCTCAGCCAGTTGCTGGAGACGGTCGAGCAGGTGCGCCGCTCGATCAATCCGGATCTCACCATCCAGGGCATCGTGCTGACCATGTATGACGGCCGCAACAATCTCGCCAACCAGGTGGTGCAGGATGTGCGGGCGCATATGGGCGACAAGGTCTACGAGACCGTCATCCCGCGCAATGTGCGGGTGTCCGAGGCGCCGTCCTACGGCAAGCCGGCGATCCTTTACGATCTGAAATGCTCGGGCAGTCAGGCCTATCTGCAACTGGCGTCGGAAGTGATCCGCCGCGAGCGCAAGTTACGCGCCGCTTGATTAGACTCCCTGCAATTTAAAGAGCCGATTCGATACCGAAACGATCTGCAACCTGGAATAAAGATGAGCGAAGACCTTTCGAGAAAGAGACTGGGGCGTGGGCTGGCGGCGCTGATCGGCGAGATCGATCGCCCAGCTGCGCCTGAAAAACCAGGCATGAGCGCCGACGGCAAGGTGCCGATCGAGTTCCTGACCCCCAATCCGAAGAATCCGCGGCGGCATTTCGGCGACGCCGAGCTGACCGACCTTGCCCAGTCGATCCGCGAACACGGCGTCGTCCAGCCGGTGGTGGCGCGTCCTTCGCCGGCACAGGCCGGCCGTTACGAGATCATCGCCGGCGAGCGGCGCTGGCGGGCGGCGCAGCGCGCCGGGCTTTCCGAGATCCCGGTCATCATCCGCGAGGTCAACGACCGCACCGCGCTCGAGCTGGCGATCATCGAAAACGTCCAGCGCACCGACCTCAATGCGGTCGAGGAAGCACTTGGCTACCAGCAGCTGATCGATGAGCACGGCTACACCCAGGCCGATCTCGGCCAGGTGATCGGCAAAAGCCGCAGCCATGTCGCCAACACGCTCAGGCTCCTGAAGCTGCCGGACGTGATCCGCGACATGCTGGTCGACGGCGCGCTGTCGGCGGGCCATGCCCGTACGCTGGTGACGGCGGAAGATCCGGCCGGCCTTGCCAAGCGTATCGTCGAAGAGGGCCTTTCGGTACGCCAGGCCGAAGCGCTGGCCCAGATACCGGCCGGCACCAGCAGCACCAAGGAAGCCAAGCCGGCGCCAAGTCCGGAGCAAAAGGACGCCGATACGCTGGCGCTGGAAAAGCTGTTGACCGATACGATCGGCATGATTGTGTCAGTGGATCACAAGGGCAAGGGCGGCACTTTGCGGGTTTCATACCGGTCGCTGGAGCAGCTTGATGAGCTGTGCAGAAGGCTGAAGCAGGAGCGTTAGTTAGCCGGCGAAGTATATTGAGACCGGAGATTGCGCATGTGGAAAGGGGCTGGCCGTTTGGCCGGCCTTTTCCTTTTGGGGCGCTGGTGATTGGCGAAATCGGTGACGCCGCGAATCTCCCTCCTTGAGGGGAAATGGCCGGCAGGCCAGAGGGGTCGCCCCACATCAAGCGCCGGGCCCCTGCGGGAACGAAGAAGAGGTCAGCGCCCCACGCGCGGCGGCCCCCTCTGTCGCCTTCGGCGACATCTCCCCCTCGAGGGGGAGATCAGGCTCGCTCCCCAGCCTCGCGCTCTCAACCGCGATCCCAAGCAGCGCCTGCCGCCAGCCCTGCCGCTCGCGGCTTGACAGTGCCAGGCAACGGCGTAACCTATATTAGATATGGCTTAAATTATGGGCCCTAGCGTGCCGGTCAGTCGAGGCGGGGGCTATTTGCCGTTCCTACACAGTCGTGAAATGGCACCGCCCCGCCAATGCGATATGCCGACGCGCCTGACGCAAGTGGGAGGTGCAAATGGCAGTCCGTTGGCAATTGTCCGGAAGTTACTTCGAAAATTGTAGCTGCGATGTCGTATGTCCTTGTCTGCTGTCCACCAACGCGCAGCTGACATCGAAGCCGACGAAAGGTGTTTGCGACGTCGGTTTGGTCTTTCATATCAATACGGGCAACTACGGCGACGTTCGATTGGATGGGCTCAGTGTCGCGATGGTCGCTCACACGCCGGGTCCTATGGCAAACGGCAATTGGACGGCCGCCGCCTATATCGACGAACGGGCCGATGACAGGCAAACAGAGGCGCTAGGTGCCATCTTCACCGGCGCTGCGGGCGGCCCTATGGCGGTGCTGGCACCCATGATTGGCACGAATCTTGGCGCCAAGAAGGTGCCGATAAGCTACCGGATAGACGGCAAGAAGCGGTCGGCGGAGATTGTGGGCGTCATGCAGATGGCGGTCGAGCCGCTGCCGACAATGCGCGAGGACGGGCAGATGTGGGCGGCCACCGGCCATCCTGTCAATCCCGATTGGCTCGCCCTGGCGATGGGGGCGGAAGGCAGTACATTCAGCGATCATGGCATGAGCTGGGACAATTCCCGCCGAAACGGACATTACGCCCCGATCAATTGGTCTGGGCAGCAGTAGCCGTTGGCAGCGTAGCACGGAACGACCTCGTCCATGGCCCCGACGTTGCAGCGATACATCATTCTCGCGCTGCTGATCGCTATCGCTGCGGCGGCGTGGACCCTGCTTGTCTGGCAGCAGATGGCCATGGACGCGGACATGCGCATGGAAATGTACGCACTCACCATGGGTATGAAGGCGCCGCTGTTTCTTGCCATCTGGATGATCATGATGATTGCCATGATGTTTCCGACGGCCGCGCCCATGATCCTGACGTTTCACCAGGTCCAGGCCGGCAAACAGAGCCGGGGCGAGACCTTTGTCTCGAGCTGGGTGTTCGTGGCCGGGTATATGCTGGTTTGGGGCGTGATGGGCTTTATCGCCTTTGCCGGTGCGGCGGGTGCGGAGATGCTTGCCGGGCATGTGGGATTGTCCGCTGCGACGGCCGCGCGTATCGGCGGCGCGCTGCTGATGATTGGGGGCGCCTATCAACTCTCCCTACTGAAAGATCTGTGTCTGGCCAAATGCCGCACGCCGATTGGCTTCATCCTGACCTCATGGCGCGATGGTTATTGGGGTGCGGTTCGCATGGGCCTGGAGCATGGACTTTTTTGCCTGGGCTGCTGCTGGCTTTTGTTTCTCGCCCTCTTTCCTCTCGGGATCATGAACGTCGCCGCAATGGCCGTGGTCACCTTGCTGATCTTTGCGGAAAAGACCCTCCCGTCCGGAGGTGGGATCGCAAAGGTGTCGGGTATCGCTCTGCTTCTTTACGGCGCGGCGGTGCTGGTCTTTCCACAGGCGCTGCCAACCTTCCAGCAGGTGGGCGCCATGACAATGAATTGACCGATGGAGGCAGCGCTCGGCGCCGAGAAGAGGAGGATCGCTCTCCTACCGCTGCGCCAACCTGCTGCTCTCCACCGCAATGCCAAGCAGCGCCTGTCTTGCCAGCGCGACGGAAAGATCCGGCCGCCGCCTGGTCTGCAGCACCGCCGTCTGCAGCCGGGTCAGTGCGCGGCCGAGCGCTTCGGTGCTCCAGCGTTCCAGCGCTTTCTCCACCAGCTTGCGCCTGGAGAAAAACACCGGCGGGCGGGCGGCGGCAACGACCGAGGCGGCGTTGCGGTTGCCGGACTCCATCTGGCCGCGCATGATTTGGATCTGCTGCAACTGCCGCATTGCCGAGGACAGCACCAGGAAAGGCTGGCCGCCGGACTGGCAATGGCGGGTGAAGGCGGTGTCGAAGTCGCCGATCTTGCCTTCGAGAAGCGCGTCGACCGCGTCGTCGAAAGACGCGCCGGAGACATCACCTGACATCGCTTTGACCTCCTCCAGGCCGATCTCGGTCTGGCCATGGGCGTAGAGCACAAGCTTCTCGATCTCACCGCGCGAGGCCAGCCGGTCGCCGCCGAGATTGCGGCGCAGCGCCTGTCTCGCCTCCATGGTCATCGACATGCCGGCCCTGCCCAGTTCGCCGTCGATGACGGTGTCGATGTCGCGGGCTTCATCGGCATAGCAAGGCAGGGCCATGGCATTGTCGGCCGCCTCGACGATGGCGCGCAGGCCGACACCCTTCTTGAGGTCGCCGGCCTCGATGAGAATGATCGCATCGCGCGCGGGTTCGGCCGTCAGCGCCTTGACGTCGTCGGCCAATGCCTTCTGGCCGCTGGCATTGCGCACCCACAGCAGGCGCCGGTCGGAAAACATCGGCACGGTGCGGGCCTCGTCGAGCAGCCGGCCCTCGTCGCGGTCGACCTCCGACCCCTCCAGCCTGACCACCGAGAAGGGATCGTCGAGCGGCAGGCCGGTCTTGCCGGCAAAGGCCTTTGCTCGCTCGGAGACAAGGCCGCGATCGGGGCCGTAAAGCAGGACAATGGAGATCCGCTGGTCCGGCTTCGCGAGCCAGCCATCGACCTCATATGCTTTCTTCTGTGCCATGGCGGGCTGGTTAGCATGATGTGGGGGCGGCATCCAGCTTGGGCGAACCGTCGACCCCCACTCCCTCGAGCTTCGCTCGACACCTCTCCCCCGATCGACGGGGGAGAGGAAGGGCGCGAGTTCGTCGACCAATCACCTTATCTGCCGGCAAACCTCGCCCAACCTTCTCTCTAATTGCGCGCCACCGCCCAACATCGACAAGAAATTTCGCGGACATATCTTCATCTTGGGTGCGGGAGGCTGGATCGGCCGGCGCGGCCGGGACCGACGTCCGCAGGCTACCCGACAAATTCGCACTGGCGGCGCAGATATGCAAATATCTGTTCCAGGCAACATTGGAGGACAAAGGTCATGGCCGATGCTGGGATGTTGCGGTTTCATGTTCCGGAACCGGAAGTGCGGCCGGGCGGAACGCCTGACTTTTCCAACGTGCCGATCCCCAAGGCCGGCTCGGTGCCGCGCCCGGAGATCGATGTCGATCCGCGCACCATCCGCGATCATGCCTTCTCGATCATCCGCGTGCTGAACCGCACGGGCGAGGCCGTCGGCCCGTGGGCCGGCCTGCTGTCCAGCGACGAGCTTCTCACCGGCCTGCGCCACATGATGACGCTGCGGACCTTCGATGCGCGCATGCAGATGGCGCAGCGGCAGGGCAAGACCTCGTTCTACATGCAGCATCTGGGCGAAGAGGCTGTGGCTTGCGCCTTCCGCAAGGCACTGGCGCCGGGCGACATGAACTTTCCGACCTATCGCCAGGCCGGGCTGCTGATTGCCGATGGCTACCCGATGGTCACGATGATGAACCAGATCTATTCCAACGAAGCCGACCCGCTGAAGGGCCGGCAATTGCCGGTCATGTATTCGTCGAAGGAGCACGGCTTCTTCTCGATCTCCGGCAATCTGGCGACGCAGTACATCCAGGCGGTCGGCTGGGCGATGGCCTCGGCGATATCGAACGATTCGCGCGTCGCAGCCGCGTGGATCGGCGACGGCTCGACGGCCGAGTCCGATTTCCACTCGGCGCTGGTGTTCGCCTCCACCTACAAGGCGCCGGTCGTGCTCAATGTCGTCAACAACCAGTGGGCGATCTCGACCTTTCAAGGCATCGCGCGCGGCGGTTCGGGCACGTTCGCGGCGAGGGGCCTCGGCTTCGGCATCCCGTCGCTGCGCGTCGACGGCAACGACTACCTCGCCGTCCACGCCGTGGCCAAATGGGCGGCGGAGCGGGCGCGCAGCAATCTCGGGCCGACGCTGGTCGAATATGTCACCTACCGTGCCGGCGCACATTCGAGCTCGGACGACCCGTCCGCCTACCGGCCGAAGACTGAATCCGACGCTTGGCCGCTCGGCGACCCGATCGTGCGGCTGAAGAACCATCTCATCGCGCTCGGTGTCTGGTCGGACGAGCGTCACGCGCAGGCCGAGGCGGAAATCCTCGACACGGTTATCGCGGCGCAGAAGGAAGCCGAAGGCCACGGCACGCTGCATGCCGGCGGCAAGCCGTCGACGCGCGACATGTTCGAAGGGCTCTACGCCGAAATGCCGCCGCATCTCAGACGCCAGCGCCAACAGGCGGGAGTCTGAGCCATGCCGAGACGGACCATGATCGAGGCCATTCGCGATGCCATGGATGTGTCGATGGGGCGCGACGAGAAAGTCGTCGTGTTCGGCGAGGACGTCGGCTTCTTCGGTGGCGTCTTCCGCTGCACGCAGGGCTTGCAGGCCAAATACGGCAAGAGCCGCTGCTTCGATGCGCCGATCAACGAATCCGGCATTGTCGGCTCGGCCATCGGCATGGCCGCCTATGGCTTGAAGCCGTGCGTGGAAATTCAGTTTGCCGACTACATGTACCCGGCCTACGACCAGCTGACCCAGGAAGCGGCACGGCTGCGCTACCGCTCCAACGGCGATTTCACCTGCCCGATCGTGGTGCGCATGCCGACCGGCGGCGGCATTTTTGGCGGCCAGACGCACAGCCAGAGCCCTGAGGCGCTGTTCACCCATGTGTCGGGGCTGAAGACGGTGGTACCGTCCAACCCGCACGACGCCAAGGGGCTTTTGATCGCGGCGATCGAGGATCCGGATCCGGTGATCTTCCTCGAGCCGAAGCGGCTCTACAACGGTCCGTTCGATGGTCATCACGACCGGCCGGTGACACCCTGGTCGAAGCATGAGCTGGGCGAGGTGGCCGACGGCCACTACACGGTGCCGCTCGGCAAGGCGGCGATCCGCAGGGCAGGCTCGGCCCTCACCGTGCTCGCCTACGGCACCATGGTCTATGTCGCGCAGGCGGCTGTCGAAGAAACAGGCATCGATGCCGAGATCATCGACCTCAGGACCCTGCTGCCGCTCGATCTCGATACGATCGTCGCCTCGGTGAAAAAGACCGGGCGCTGCGTCATCGTGCATGAGGCGACGCTGACCTCGGGCTTCGGCGCCGAGCTGTCGGCGCTGGTGCAGGAAAACTGTTTCTATCACCTCGAAGCGCCGGTTGCTCGCGTTGCCGGCTGGGACACGCCCTATCCGCATGCGCAGGAGTGGGATTATTTTCCCGGTCCCGCCCGCGTTGGCCGTGCCTTGCTTGAAACCATGGGAGCCTGAGATGGGCGAACACATCATCAAGCTGCCCGATGTCGGCGAAGGCGTCGCCGAGGCCGAGTTGGTCGAATGGCACGTCAAGGTCGGCGATATCGTCCGCGAGGACACTGTGCTCGCCGCCGTCATGACCGACAAGGCGACGGTTGAAATCCCGTCGCCGGTCGATGGCGAGATCCTGTGGCTGGGCGCCGAGATCGGCGACACGGTGGCCATCGGCTCGCCCATCGTGCGGCTGAAGGTGGCGGGCGAGGGCAACGCCAAGCCGCAAGGCGCCGAAGCGGAAGCGGTGTCCGCTGAGCCTCCGGCAAAACTTCCGACGCCGAAGCCCGAGGCTGCTGCGCCGGTCGTGAAGGCATCACCAAAGAGCGACGAGCCCAAGGCGAAACCGGCAGCCTCACAGAAAAGCACGGCGCAGCCTTCCGTCCCCGGCGCGCCGCGGCCTGAAGGCGAAAGACCGCTGGCGTCGCCGGCCGTTCGTCTGCGGGCAAAAGAAGCCGGCATCGATCTCAGGCAGGTTGCCGGATCCGGTCCGGCCGGTCGCATCGGCCATGAGGACATCGAAGCGTTCCTGGCGCGCGGGCCGCAGGTCGCAAAGGCATCCGGCCTCGCCCGCAACGATGCTGTGCAGGATATCAAGGTGGTCGGCTTGCGGCGCAAGATCGCCGAGAAGATGTCGCTGTCCAAATCGCGCATTCCGCACATCACCTATGTCGAGGAGATCGACGTCACCGCACTGGAGGAATTGCGCGCGGCGCTCAACAAGGAGAAGCGTCCTGGCGTGGAGCGGCCGAAACTGACGCTGCTGCCGTTCCTGATGCGGGCGATGGTCAAGGCGATCGCGGACCAGCCCAATCTCAATTCCCTGTTCGACGACGAGGCCGGCATCGTCCATCAGCATGGCGGCATCCATATCGGCATCGCCGCACAGACGCCGTCGGGGCTGGTGGTTCCGGTGGTCAGGCACGCTGAGGCGCGCGACATCTGGGATTGCGGCGCCGAGGTCATCAGGCTGGCCGAGGCGGCCAAGTCCGGCACGGCAACACGCGACGAGCTGTCCGGCTCGACCATCACCATCACCTCGCTCGGCGCCATGGGCGGCGTGGCGACGACGCCGGTCATCAACCATCCTGAAGTGGCGATCGTCGGCGTCAACAAGATGATGGTGCGGCCGGTGTGGGACGGCACCCAGTTCATGCCGCGCAAGATGATGAACCTGTCGTCGAGCTTCGACCATCGGGTGATCGATGGGTGGGATGCGGCGGTGTTCATCCAGCGGATCAAGACGCTGCTGGAAACGCCGGCGCTGATTTTCGTGGATTGAGGGGATGAGAACGGTCGCAAGGGCCCCCTCACCCGGATTGCCAAAACCGAATTGCGAAGGGCAATTCGGGGCAATCCGACCTTTCCCCGAGGGGAGAGGAGGTCGCCGGCGTCTGTGCTCGCCTCTTCTCCCCACCGGGGAGAAGGTGGCCGCGAGGCGGCCGGATGAGGGGGCCTTCGCCACCAGAAAGAGCGTGCCATCATGAAAGAAATCTCCTGCAAGCTGCTCGTCATCGGCGCCGGGCCCGGCGGCTATGTCTGCGCTATTCGGGCCGGACAGCTCGGCGTCGATACGGTGATCGTCGAGGCCGGCAAGCCGGGCGGCACCTGCCTCAATGTCGGCTGCATCCCGTCCAAGGCGCTGATCCATGCGGCGGAGGAGTTCGAGAAGGTGTCGCACATGGCGGGCGGCAAGAGCCCGCTCGGCATTTCGGTCACCGCGCCGACGCTCGATCTTGCCCGGACCGTCGCCTGGAAGGACGGCATCGTCAGCCGGCTCAACAGTGGCGTCGCCGGCCTGCTCAAGAAGGCAGGCGTGAAAACTGTGCATGGCTGGGCGAGCTTTCGCGACGGCAAGACGGTCGCGGTCGAGACCGAGACGGGTAGCCAAGTGATCCGTGCTGAAACCATCGTGATCGCCACCGGCTCGGCGCCGGTGGAGCTGCCGTTCCTGCCGTTTGGCGGTCGGGCGATTTCGTCCACCGAGGCGCTGGCGCTCAGCGACGTGCCGAAAAATCTCGCGGTCGTCGGTGGCGGCTATATTGGGCTGGAACTCGGCATGGCATTTGCCAAGATGGGCGCTGAGGTGACCGTGATCGAGGCCTTGCCGCGCGTGCTGGCGCAGTATGATGCGGAGCTGACCCGGCCGGTGGTCAAGCGGCTCACCGCGCTCGGCGTCGAGGTGATGCTGGGCGCCAAGGCCAAGGGACTGTCGACCAAAGGCGACGCGCTGCTGATCGAAACCTCCGACGGCAAGAGCGCCAAGGTCGCCGCCGACAAGATCCTGGTGACGGTCGGCCGCAAGCCGGTGACCGAAGGCTGGGGGCTCGAGCAGATCGACCTCGACATGGCCGGCAAATTCATCCGCATCGACGACCAGTGCCGCACCTCGATGCGCGGCATCTTCGCCATTGGCGACGTCACCGGCGAGCCGATGCTGGCGCACCGGGCGATGGCGCAGGGCGAGATGGTCGCCGAGATCGTTGCCGGCCACAAGCGCAGCTGGGACAAGCGTTCGATACCCGCCGTTTGCTTCACCGATCCCGAACTGGTGACCGCTGGTCTTTCGCCGGAAGAAGCCAAGGCGCTCGGCGGCGAGATCAAGATCGGCATGTTCCCGTTCGCGGCCAACGGCCGGGCGATGACGAAGCTGGGCGAGGACGGCTTTGTCCGCGTCTTGGCCCGCGCCGACAACCATCTGGTGCTCGGCATCCAGGCGGTCGGGCAGGGCGTGTCGGAACTGGCGGCGGCGTTCGGGCTGGCGCTGGAGATGGGCGCGCGGCTGGAGGACATCGCCGGCACCATCCACGCGCATCCGACGCAGGGCGAGGGATTCCAGGAAGCAGCGCTGAAGGCGCTGGGACACGCGCTGCATATTTGAGGAAAGGGGCGAACCTGTTCGAGCCAGCTCTCTTCCTTCCCTCGCCAGCCCATCGATCAACTCGCCAGCCGCTCATCTAGGCGCGACCAAAGCGATTGGCGGGAAAGTGCCGCGTACCATGTTTTCCGAGAACCGGATTCCACCCTTCGGGATCATGCTCTAGTCTCCTCCCATGAGCACCGACCTGAAGAAATACGTGGCGATTCGCTACAACACCGCCACCGGCTTCATGCCGAGCCAATGGAATGGACACGGCAGAGCCAATCTCGACCCGGTGTGGCTGGTCGAGCGGCTGGCGCTGTTCGACACCTATTGCGCGCCCTCGCTCGAGGGCCAGTCGCAGAAGGACTTTACGGTCCTGATTGCGTTCGATTCCGAACACATGAGAACTACATCCGGATCGTCTGCGCCTGCGCGGCCGGGATTGATGTCAGGCCGGTTCTCATCAAGGCCGGCGAGAACTACAATGTCGCCTTCAATGCGTTTGTCCAAAGCGACACGGATGCCGAATTTGTTTCGCTGACTCGGCTCGACAGCGATGACGCGCTGGCGCCGACCTTCATGGAGCGTGTCGATTTCTACGCGCGCCGGGAAATCGCCAAGGGCGAGGTGAACCAGCAACCGCTCTATATCGCCTTTCCGCACGGCCAGAATTTCGATGCGGCAACCAACCACTACACGCAGCACGAATATCCAACGTCGGCCTTCGGCACTCTGGTCGAGAAGCGATCACCGTCCATGAACGGGGTCTATTGCGACGAGCACACGAGGATGGCGATGCGTTTCAACACCGTCGGGGCGGCCTTGAAGGAGGCTCAATGGTGCATCGTCATTCATGACAACAATGCAGCCAATGTCTTGCGCGGCAAGCCGGTCGCCGAGCCGGCTTTCACCGTGGGCCGGCCCGGTGCCGGGACAAATGCGCGCGCGCCGGCTCGAAAAGAGACTACGCAAAAGCAGATGCCGCAGACTTCGGCCAAGGCCTCGCGCAACGCCGGCAATTTTGTCCGGTTTCTGCTTGGGCGGCCGATGGTCTTGCGGAAATAGCTCGATGCTAATCTCCCCCTCAAGCGGGAGATTATGCGCTTCACCCCGCCAGCCGGCTCACCATTTCGTGCTGGGCATAGGCGCGGCCAAAACGGTTGGCTAGAAATGCGTCCAGCGCGATGTCTTCCTGCTTGATGAAGCCGGTCGCCGGCAGGCTGCCGTCGGCCAGCATGTCGAGCACGGCGCAGATGCCGGACGCCGTGGTGATCTGGATGGCGCTGCGCACCACCTGGCCGATACGCTGGGAATAGACCTTGTTGGCGTAGGTCTCCTGCAGCAGGCGGCCGTTCTTGCGGCCGGAGACGGTGACGAAGACGATGACGACGTCCTGCAATGTCGCCGGCAGGGCGCTTTCAAAAATGTCCTTCAGCACGTCGCGGCGATGGCGCAGGCCGAGGTCGTTGAGCAGCGCCTTCATGATCGCGGCGTGGCCGGGGTAGCGGATGGTGCGGTAGTTGAGCGTGCGCACCTTGCCCTTCAGCGTCTCGGCCAGCGTGCCGAGCCCGCCGGAGGTGTTGAATGCCTCGTAAGTGACGCCGTCGAGCGAGAACTCCTCGCGCTCCTCCAGTGGCGGCACCTCGACCAGCTCGCCCTCGACGATCGCCTCGCAGGGCTCGCAATATTCGTTGATGACGCCGTCGGTGCTCCAGGTCAGATTGTAGTTCAGCGCATTGGAGGGATATTGCGGCAAAGCGCCGACGCGCATGCGCACGCTTTCCAGAGAATCGAAGCGGCTGGCGAGATCGTTGGCGACGATCGAGATGAAGCCCGGCGCCAGGCCGCATTGCGGAATGAAGGCGCTTCTGCCCGAACGCGCCAGTTCCTTGACGCGGCGGGTCGAGACGACATCCTCGGTCAGGTCGAGATAGTGCACGCCGGCACTGGCCGCCGCCTCGGCGATGCGGGTGGTCAGATGGAAGGGAGCGGCGCTGAGCACCGCGAATTTGCCGGCGAGTGCGGCTTCAAGCGTGCCGGATGCTTCGATGTCGAGCTCCAGCGTCGCAACCGTGGCCGGGACTTCGGCAGCAGCGAGCTGTGCTGCCGAGCGGTCGACGAGCGTGACCTGATAATCTCCCGTGGCGGCGAGCATCTCGGCAATGGTCGAGCCGATCTTGCCGGCGCCGACAACGACAATTTTCTTCATGACAAATCCCTCACTGGTTGTGAGCACAGATTCGCAGCTTGCCCGTCGAAAGGAAGCGTGGTTCTGTACGAAACGAACCCATTGATTGGTCAGTCCGCCGAGAAGAATCGTCGAAATGCTCAGCGATGCCGAACAGACCCTGCTTTCGCTGCTGCGCGAGAATGCGCGCGCCTCGACCGCCGAGCTGGCGCGGCGGCTTGGCGTCTCGCGGACAACCGTGCAGAGCCGGATCGAACGGCTGGAGCAGCGCGGCATCATATCAGGCTACGGCGTGCGGCTGGCGCCGGATTATGAGCAGGGGCTGGTGCGGGCGCATGTGCTGCTCACCGTGACGCCCAAGCTTGCCGACAAGGTGGTGCGCGGCCTGCGCGGTTTGGCGACGGTCCGGACGCTGCATTCGGTCAGCGGCAATTTCGACATGATCGTCATCGTCGACGCGCCATCGATCCGCGACCTCGACATGCTGCTCGACCAGATCGGCGCCATGGACGGAGTCGAGCGGACGCTGTCATCGATCATCCTGTCGACGCGGATAGATAGGTGAGGGGACCTCTCAACCCAAGCTGGGCTTGAACAGCACCAGCCGTTTCGCCGGCTAATCCATAGCCAGCGGAAAACGCACCACCACCGCAAGTCCCGGTCGGCAATCCTCGAGCGTGATCGATGCGCCGTGCAGATCGGCTATGGCCCGGACAAGGCTGAGCCCGAGGCCGCTGCCTGATGTCGAGCGGCTGTGGTCCAGCCGGTAGAGCCGCTGGAACACTTTCTCGCGCTCTGCCGCCGGAATGCCGGGACCGTTGTCGGCGACGCCCGCAACGACGCGTTCGTCCTGGCGCGCTACCGACAGCTTTATCGTCGTGCCCGATGGACAATGGCGCAACGCGTTCTCGACCAGATTGGCGAACATCTGCGTCAGCAGCTCGCGATCGCCATGGATCCGGTCCGTCGTTTCCTGTGGTTGCGCCAACGACAGCGACTTTCCGTCGTCCTCGGCAACATCGGCATAGATCTCGGCGATGGTTTGCAGCACCTCGCCCAGATCGACATCGGTGAACCGCGCCCGGCGGGCGCCGGCCTCGATCTGCGCGATGCGCAGCAGGGCATCGAAGGTCTCGTTGATCTGCAGGCTCTCGGCATGCGCCTCCGCCAGTTCAGCGGCGATTTTCCGGCCCGACAGGTTCTTTTCCGACGCGGTGTCGAGGATCATCTGCAACCGGTTGAGCGGCGTCTTCAGATCGTGGGCGATGTTGGCGCTGACCTGTTTCATGCCTTCGACCAGCGCCGACAGGCGGTCGAGCGCGGCATTGACCTGGCTGGAGACGATGTCGATGTCGTCACCCTTGCCGGTCAGCGGAATGCGGGTGTCCAGCCGTCCATGCGAGACATCCACCATGGTGGCGGCGATGCCGTCGAGACGGCGCTGGACGCGCGAGGCGAGCAGGGCGCCGCCGGCGACCGCCAGCCCGGTGATGATCAGGGTTCCCCAGCCAAAGCTCATCAGCACGATTCTCTCCAGCTCCTCCGTCTCGGAAAGGCTGAAGGCGACGGTCAGCGTGTTGCCGCCGACCGGGCCGGAATAGGCGCGGTACTCGGCGCCGGGCGGCACGCCGGGCATTTCGGTGTCGAACATCGAGAAGCCGTCGGGGAGCCCCGCGGCGGTGAAGTTGCCGGCCAGGCGATTGCCCGTTGCGTCGGTCAGCGAAAACAGCTGCTCCTTCTTGAGGCTGCGCAGGGAGTGGCTGCCGACGGTCTCAACCAGCTCCTTGAGATCGTTCTCGGCATAGGTCGCGGCGACGACCGCGTAGGTTTCCTTGATGGTGTCGTCGAGCCGCTCGGCAAGATCGGCGCTCATCATCTGGTAGACGATGGCGCCAGACAGGACGAAGGCCAGCACGAACAGGAAGGCGAAGGTCAGGGCAAGCCGGAATGGCGTGCTGCGCAGCAGGCGGGACCAGGTTCCGGTCATGGCGCGTGCAGGCTGTAGCCTGTGTTGCGGACGGTGTGGATGAGCTGGGTTTCGAAGGGCTTGTCGACCTTGGCCCGCAGCCGGCTGATATGGGTCTCGACGACGCTGGTCCTGGGATCGAAATGAAAATCCCAGACACGCTCCAGAAGCATGGTGCGGGTGATGACGCGGCCTTCGCCGCGCATCAGCACTTCCAGCAGGCTGAACTCCCGCGGCTGCAGGTCGATCGGCTGGCCCCGCCTCGTGACGCGGCGCATGATCAGGTCCATTTCGAGGTCGGCGACCCGCAGGACGGTTTTCTGCTCCTGCGCCGCCGGCCGCCGGCCAAGCGCGTTGATGCGGGCGAGGAGTTCGGAAAAGGCGAAGGGCTTGACCAGATAGTCGTCGCCGCCTGCCTCGAGCCCCTCGACGCGGTCGTCGATGCCGCCGACGGAGGTGAGGAAGATCGCCGGCGTGCGCACGCCGGCGGCGCGCACCGCCTTGACCATCGACAGGCCGTCGAGACCGGGGATCATCCGATCGGCGACGATCACGTCGTATTTGCCCCGGGTCGCCGCGAACAGCCCGTCATGGCCGTTGCGCAGGAGGTCGCAGACATGGCCGGCCTCGGTCAGTCCCCTGACGATATAGTCGGCCGTCCTGTGGTCGTCCTCGACGAGAAGCAGTCGCATGAAAGGTCCGGTCCGTTGCCGAGATGGACAGGCTATCACCGGCACGGGCTTGTTCCTAGGATGTCACGAAGGCGCAGGGATGGTGGCGCTAGAACGTTCACGATTGGCCGAAGCGGTGGGGTTTTCGGCAATTGTCAATGCTAGCGCATCCGCCCTGCACCTAGTCCAGGTCCAGCAACAGTTCATCGGCTTCGTCGGTTGTCCCCTTCAGGGTCATGTGCAGGACGAGCGCAATGATACAGCCGAGGAAGAGCAGGCTGGTGAAGATGGTGCCGAAGCCCAGGCCGCCATGCCTGGCCGATCGCGACAGCAGGTCACCGAAGGAGGCGCCGAGCGGCCGCGTCAGGATATAGGCGAGCCAGAAGGCCAGGATGCCGTCGAGATTGAGCAGCCAGTAGGCCAGCACGATGAGCGCGATGGCGCCGCCGAACAGCAGGCCTGTGGTGAGGTAGCCCATGTCGAAGCTTTCGGCGACGAGATCGCCGCCGGCGGTGCCGAGCGCGAAGGTCAAGAGGATCGCCAGCCAGTAGAAGATTTCGCGCCTGGTGGTGAAGATGGTGTGGATCGACAGCGTCCGTTCGCTGGCGTACCAGACCGCGAATGTCGCGGCGAGCGCAACCGAGAAGGCGATGGTCGTGGTCTGCAGGCGCCCGCCGAAAGTGTCGACGAGATTGTCCGTCACCAGGGTGCCGACGATGCTGATCAGCACCACCGCCAGCCAGTAGGCCCACGGCACGTAACGCTTCTGCGCAAACTGCAGGACGAGGGCAGCGATCAGGATGCCGGTCATGATCAGCGAGGTGACGGTCAGCCCAAGCCCGATCGTGTCGGCAAGATAATCCGCCGCGGTCTCGCCGGTGGTGACCGCCATCAACTTGATCACCCAGAAATCGAGAGTGACGTCGGGAACCCTGTTGTGGCTCGGTGGGGCGGGTTGTTGCCTGTTGGGCGCGAGCATGGCTGAAGTCCTGAGGTCGACGGTTGCGGCGGTGGCGATCCGCGCAGCGTAAGCAAACGAGTTCACGCCGGCCTGTCCGGCGGCATACAAATTCGTAAGAATGGTCGTGGGCCGCGCAAAGGTCCTTTACGAACGCCCGGCGCTGCGCCGATAGAGGGCGTGCGCCTTTCATCCGGCATCAATGTCATGCCCATTGCTCACGGGCACTCGTCAGTGCCCCAGGAAACACCAAATGACCTACGCTACCCTCAAGCCGGTTTCCCAGGCCTTCGAGCAGCGCAAGCGCCTGATCTTCGTGCGAGTTGCGGCGGCGCTGGCGGTGTTGCTGCTGTTTCTCACCAAGCCGGGGCTGAGCGAGGGCTCCGACGGGCACGAAACGATCGAATTCTTCGGCTTTTGCCTGGTGCTCGTCTGTGTCGTCGGGCGGCTGTGGAGCATTCTCTATGTCGGCGGCAAGAAGAACGAGGAACTGGTCTCGACGGGACCGTTCTCGACCACGCAGAACCCGCTCTATTTCTTCTCGACGGTCGGCGCGGTCGGCATTGGATTGCTCTACGGCTCGCTGATGGCGGCCGTGGCGCTGGGCCTTGCCAGCTTTTTCATCTTTCGCGTCACGGCGCGCAAGGAAGCCGAATTTCTGCTCGGCAAGTTCGGCCCGGCCTATCTTGCCTACACCAAGAGCACGCCCCGGTTCTGGCCAAACCCGCTGCTCTACCGCGACGATGACGAACTGCAGTTCTCGACGCGGGCTTTGAAGCGCACGTTTTTCGACGGGCTCTATTTCCTCGCCATCTTCCCGGCCATCGAACTGGTCGAGCATTTCCGGGCGACCGGCATGCTGTTTCCGGCCTTCGTCACGCTCTACTGATCAGCTGGCTCTAGCTGCCGAGCGGATGCGGCATGTAGCCGACGAAGCCTGATATCTTCCAGCTGCCGCCGACCTTGCTGCAGAAATACAGCGTCTGCCATTTCAGCCGGTCGACGCTGCCGTCCGCCTTGGCGACCGAGCCGTCGAACTTCTTGTGCAGCACGGCGCGGTCGCCGTCGACGTCGATGTCTCGCATGTTGGTGACGCGAAACAGCGCCTCGCGCAGCGGCTCGGCGAATTTGGTCGCCGCCGTCTCTTCGGCCTGGCGCAGCCATTCGTCGCGATAGACTTCGAGCCTTGGAAACTGCAGCCGCCAGGCGTCGGCGTTGTGCAGGAAATGCGCATGCATGCCGAAGAAGCTCTCGGCGACGAAATCATCCTCGACCATAGCCCAGTCCTGGCCGATGAAAGCGTCGATGTCGCGCCGCACCAGCATTTCCCAGAGCGCGTGGCGATCGGCATCGCCTGATGGAAACGGGTTCTTGTCGTAGGTCATTGCTGGTATCTCCGCTCTGGCAAATGCGTCTGTGCGGTGCGGCTTCCAAGCCGCCCGTCAGCGCGTACGATGCAAGGGCTCTTGTAATAAAGCAACGCAGATTTCCAAGAATGTTGCTTTCCAACAAGGCCCCTATGAGGATCGGCCGGATCGGCGTAAATGTCGATCGAAGCGGGCGCTGCAATGGCACCCCGTCCTGTCATCAGAGGAGGCTTGTCCCTTGCCGAAACAGTGTTTTGGAACGTCGCATGTGCCGTTGTCGCCCGCCGTGCGGGCAGGCGATCTCGTCTATGTCTCGGGCCAGGTTCCCGTCGGCAGCGACGGCATCGTGGTCAAGGGCGGCATATCGGAACAGACCGAGCAGGTGCTCGCCAACGTCAAGGCCGCGCTGGCGCTGGCCGGCTGCACCATGGACGATGTGGTGAAGACCACCGTGTGGCTGGAAGACGCGCGCGATTTCGGCGCCTTCAACGCGGTCTATGCCAGGCACTTTCCGAAGAACCCGCCGGCCCGCACCACGGTCGAATCGCGGCTGATGATCGATATCAAGATCGAGGTCGAGGCGGTCGCCTATCGGCCTCTGTAAGCAAAGCAACGAGCGGAGGTTACCCCATGCAATTCGACCTCCTGCTGAAGGGCGGACGGCTGATCGATCCGGCCGCTGGCCTCGACTCGCTGCGCGATGTCGCCATCGCCAATGGCCGCGTTGCCGCGGTCGACGCCGATATCCCGGCGGACAGCGCCGCGCAGATCGTCGATGCCGCCGGCTGCATCGTCACGCCGGGCCTGGTCGACCTGCACAGCCACGTCTATTGGGGCGGCACGTCGCTTGGCGTCGATGCCGACCGGCTGGCCGCCAAGAGCGGCACCACCACCTTCATCGATGCCGGCAGTGCGGGCGCCGGCAATTTCCTCGGCTTCCGCCGCCATGTCATGGAGCGCTCGAAGGTTCGCATCCTGGCCTATGTCAACATTTCCTTTGCCGGCATTTTCGGCTTCTCGCAGACGGTGTCGGTCGGCGAGTGCAGCGATCTCAGGCTCTGCGAGCCGCGCGAGGTTGTGGCTGCGGTGCGCGAGCACCGCGATGTCGTGGTCGGCGTAAAGGTTCGCTCGGGCAAGCATGCCGGCGGCACCAGCGGCATCGCGCCGGTGGATCTGGCGCTGGAGGCCGCCGACCAGGCCGGCCTGCCGCTGATGGCGCATATCGACGAACCGCCGCCCGGCCGCTCGGAAGTGCTGCCGCGCCTGCGCAAGGGCGACATTCTCACCCATTGCTTCCGGCCTTTCCCGAATGCGCCGGTGTTCGCTTCCGGCGCGGTGCGGCCCGACATGCGGCTGGCGCGCGAGCGCGGCGTCATCTTCGACATCGGCCACGGCATGGGCTCGTTCGATTTCGCCGTCGCCCGCGCCATGCTCGAAGAAGGGCTGGCGCCCGACGTGATCTCGAGCGACGTGCATCTCTACTGCGTCGACGGTCCCGCCTTCGACATCCTCGTCTGCATGTCGAAGCTCCTGGCGCTCGGCATGCCGCTGGTCGAGGTCCTGCGCGCCGCCACGCAAGCGCCGGCGCAGGCGATCGCGCGGCCTGACCTGGGCACACTGGCCATCGGCACGGTCGGCGACGTCGCCGTGCTCCGTCAGCGCCCGGGCCGCTTCACCTTCGTCGACGCGGTCGGCGCGTCATTGGTCGCCGACCAGAGGCTGGTGTGCGAAGGCATCGTTATCGGCGGCACCTGGTGGCCGAACGAAGCGGTCAACGATGTCAGCGAGACTGAGCGGTTTGTGGCGCATGCCGCGCATACCCATGTCGAGGTTGCGGCGAGGCACTTTGGGCATCGGCACGACTAGCTGATCTCGCCAGCTTGTGCCTGTCTTGGGGCGGCTGCGCGTTTGGCGAACGGCTTCCCCCACTCCGTCGCCGCTTCGCAGCGCCACCTCTCCCCCCTCTGGAGGGAGAGGAAGGGAGCCAAGGCCGATGAACTCGCGCCGTTCCTCTCCCCCGTCGATCGGGGGAGAGGTGGCGAGCGAAGCTCGACAGAGTGGGGGTCGACTTTACCCGGCGTTGCTCACCGCCCCGTAAACCGGCGTCTCAATGCCTTCCATCCGCGCCTTGACCTGCAGCGCGACATATTTGGAATAGAAGCGCGACAGCGCCAGATTGCCGCCGTGGAACCAGAGCGCTTCCTGCGCCGTCGGCTTCCACATATTGCGCAGCTCGCCTTGCCAGGGGCCGGGGTCGCCCTTGACGCCCGAGCCAAGACCCCAGCACGGGCCGACCTTGTCGGCGACTTCGCGCGAGACGATCGCGGCGACATTCTCGTTCATCGACTGATAGCCGGTGCAGGCGATGATGGCGTCGGCGGCGAGTTCACTGCCGTCCTCGAACAGGATGCCGCTCGGGGTCAGCGACTTGATGGCGACGCCGCTGCGGATGCCGATCTTGCCGTCGATGATCAGGTCGGAGGCGCCGACATCGATGTAGTAGCCGGAGCCGGTGCGGTAGGCCTTCATCAACAGGCCGGTCTCGTCGTCGCCGAAATCGATGGCGAAGCCGGCGGCGCGCAGGCGGTCGTAGAAGGCCGCGTCGCGCGCCTTGATCACCTCGTAAAGCGCCCGCTGGCCCTTGGGCACCAGCGCGAACGGCGTCGAGGCGACGATCATGTCGGCCTTCTCGGTGGTGATGCCGCGCGCCAGTGCGTCTTCCGAGAAGATCTCGAAGCCCACTTCCATCAGCGTGTCCGACTTGACCACTGTCGTCGGCGAACGCTGGATCATGGTGACCTCGGCGCCGCTCTCCCAGAGGTCGACGCAGACATCGTGGCCGGAGCTTGCAGCGCCAATGACGGCGACCTTCCTGCCGCGGAATTTGTCGCCGCTGGCATACTGGCTGGAGTGCAGCAACTCGCCCTTGAACCGGCCGGCACCCGGCAGATCGATCCGCCGTGGCGGGCCGTAGGCGCCGGTGGCGAAGACGATGTGCTTGGGCTTCAGCGTGATCTGCCGGCCGACGCGGTCGACGACCACGGTCCAGACTTTTTCGGCCTCGTCATAGCTGGCGCTGAGGCATTTGGTGGCGACCCAGTAGTTGAGCTCCATGACGCGCGTATACATTTCCAGCCAGTCCCCCATCTTGTCCTTGGGCGTGAACACCGGCCAGTTTTCGGGGAAGGGAATGTAGGGCAGATGGTCGTACCAGACCGGATCGTGCAGCACGAGCGTGCGGTAGCGGTTGCGCCAGGAGTCACCCGGCCTGGCATTCTTCTCGATGACGATGGCCGGCACGCCGAGCTGGCGCAGTCGCGCCCCCAGCATGATGCCGCCCTGGCCGCCGCCGATGACCAGGCAATAGGGCTGTTCATCAGTGCCGAGTTCGCGCGTCTCGCGCGCCCGCGCCTCCGACCAGGTCTCGCGCTGGGGATCGGCCTTGTGGCGCACGCCGAGCGGCCGCGCCGCGCCCTTGCGCTCCTCGAAGCCCTTGAGGTCGGCCATCGCCGTGAACAATGTCCGGCAGCGGCCGTCGCGCAGCCGCATGATGCCCTCCCCCCTGGCCACCACGGTTTCGAAGCTGAACCACGCCTCGATGGTGCCGTCGTCCGAGGTCGCCTCGCCGGTCAGCCGCCACGCGCTCGGCTTGGCCGTCGCCAGCGTCGTCGCCAGCATGTCGGCGATCGCCGCGCGGCCTTCCATGGTCGTGATGTTCCAGGTGAAGGTCAGGAGATCGCGCCAGTAGCAATCGTCGACGAAGAGGTTGCTCGCCGCCGCCACGTCGCCGGCTGCGAGTGCCTGCGCCAGGGATTCGAGCCATGCGGCTGCCTGTTTCGTGGGTGCTATTTCGAGCATCTCTTTCCCTCTTCCTGCGTGCGTCTAATCTGTGTTGGAATGGCAACTGTCGAACCCGGCGCTGCCCCTCATCCGCCTGCCGGCACCTTCTCCCCGTGAACGGGGAGAAGGGAGCTAGTCTCCGAGCGGCTCCATCTCCTTGCCGGTGCGGTGGATCTGGGCGTTGTATTTGATGCGGCGCACCGTCTCGCGGGCCGAGCCGTCGAGCTTGTAGGCGGAGGCCACCGCCAGCAGGTCGATCGCCGCCAGGAAGGCGAAGCGGGATGCCGTCGGCTTCAGCGTGTCGGGATATTCCGGCACCGCCACCGTCAACCTGACGTCGCAGGTGCGGGCGAGCTCGGTGTCGGGCGCGGTCACGGCGATCGCATTGGCGCGGTAATGCTTGGCGAGCTCGACGGCCTCGATCACCTCGCGGGTGCGTCCCGTCGCCGAAATGGCGATCACCAGATCGCCGGGCTTGAGCGTCGAGGCGGTCATGCGCATCAGATAGGGATCGCACTGGGCGCTGACCGTGATGCCGTAGCGGAACAGCCGGTATTGGGTTTCCTGCGCCAGCGCCGAGGAGCTGCCGCCGAGGCCGAAGACCGTGACCTGGCGCGCCTTGGCGATCAGCTCGGCGGCTTTCTGCAGCTGCGCAGGGTCGAGCTGCCGCTCGGCCTCCTGCAGCGCCCGGCGCGCCTCGCCGAACACGGCGTTCCAGAACGGCATGCCATTGTCATTGCTGACGGAAGGCGACTTGGCCAGGTAGAGCGCGCCGACGACGAGGCTCTGCGCCAGCTTCAGCTTGAAATCGCGCACGCCCTCGCAGCCGATGGCGCGGCAGAACCGGGTCACCGTCGGTTCGCTGACCCCGGCGCGCTGGGCAAGGGCGGCGTTGGAGGCGTCGACGGCATATTTGACGTCGTCGAGAACGACATCGGCGACACGCCGTTCGGCTGGGCGCAATTCGCTGTAGGAATCCTTGACCAGCGAGATGATGTCGGGGATGCGCCGGACAGGATCGCGTCCCTCGGTATCGGGGCCTGGAACAGGCTCGTCCTGGCTGCCAGCGTCGGTCATGGGGTCCTGGTCTTTCCCTGGGTTGCGAGGCTGTCGTCTTAGCATGTTTGCACGCCCTGGCTCCACGTGCCCGACCGGATCGCAACCGCAGCGTGTCGTTGGGGAAAGCTCACCTTCCTCCGTTCCTCTCCGGTCCGTGTCAGTTCCGAAGTATGTAGGAAAGCAACATGCATTTCAAGGCCGTAAAACCGACATTAAAACAACATGATAGGTATACTAATCGATTTTCGTGATACGGCTGCTATCGTCGGCGCTTGACAGGAAAGTAGGATAGTTACAGACTGATTTTCGCTGGGGATGAGCCAATGGATCATCGCGCAATCTTCCCGGGGGGCAGATGAACACGGGCGATGCAAAAAAGCCGAAGCTTGGCGTGCAGGCAGCGACCAAGATCTATCACACGGCCTCCGGCGACCTGCTGGCGCTGGACCGCTGCAGCGTCGATGTCAGCGTCAATGAAATCGTCTCGATCGTCGGCCCTTCCGGCTGCGGCAAGACCACGCTTTTGTGGTCGATGTCGGGCCTGCACAGCCTGACCAGCGGCGAGATCCGGCTCGACGGCAAGGCCATCACCGGTCCGCATCCCGATATCGGCATCGTCTTCCAGGAGGCGAACCTCCTGCCGTGGCGCAACCTCGACGCCAACATCCGCTTCCCCTTCGAGATCAAGGGCGAGAAGCCGGACCGGGCGTGGATCGCGCATCTGCTCAACCGGGTCGGACTCGATGGCTTCGGCGGCAAGTTTCCGCGCGAGCTGTCGGGCGGCATGCAGCAGCGCGCGGCGATCGTGCGGGCGCTGGCGCTAAAGCCCTCGGTGCTTTTGATGGACGAGCCGTTCGGCGCGCTCGACAGTTTCACCCGCGAGGAGATGAACCGGCTGGTCGAGGAGATCTGGCTCGACACCAAGACAACCATCGTCTTCATCACCCACTCGATTGAGGAAGCGATTTTTCTCTCGGACCGGGTGGTGGTGCTGAGCGCCCGGCCGGGACGGGTCGCCAAGGAATACCGCGTGCCGTTCCCACGGCCGCGTTCGCTGGAGATCATGGCGACGAAGGAGGTCTTCGACCTCACCAACCGGATCAAGATGGACATTGTCGGCGAACGCACGCGGCCAAAAGCGCCGGAGCGCCCGAGCGCCGAAATCGTGAGGATCAGGCCGTGAGCGGGGGCGATGCCATTCCGGAATTCTCAAAGTCCAAGTCGGGCGCCAAGGCGGGCGATGGCCATGAGGTCAGCCTGACCAACCTGTCCGCCTTCGCCAGCGGCCCCGGCATCAAGTCGGGCAAGGAGGTGGCGGCCATTCTTGCCGTGGCGGTGATCATCATCGGCGGCATCGAACTGGCGCTGCGGCTGTTCCACGTGCCGCTCTATATCATGCCACCGCCGAGCTCGATCGCCTATGCGCTGTTCGACGAGTTTCCGCTGATCGCGCCGCATCTCGGCTACACGCTGGTCGAGCTGGTGTCCGGCTTCACCATCGGCGCCATCATCGGCCTGGTGCTGGCCGCCGTCATCACCCAATTCCCGTTCGCGGAAAAAATCGTCGCGCCTTACATCCTGCTTCTGGTCACCACGCCGATGCTGGCGCTGGTGCCGCTTCTGATCCTGCGCTTCGGCTTCGGCTACACGCCGCGCATCATCGCGGTGGCACTGGCCGCCGGGCCGATGGTGATGATCAATGCGGCGACAGGCTTTCGCCGCGTCGACAGCGCCAAGATCGCGCTGGCGCGTTCCTATGGCGCCAGCACCCTGCAGATCTTCTGGAAGATCCGTGCGCCGATGGCGTTGCCGATGATCCTGGTCGGGCTGATGATCGGCGCCATCTTCGGCCTGCTGACCGCGGTCGGCGCGGAAATGGTCGGCGGCGGTTTCGGCCTCGGCAACCGGCTGACCACCTATTCGTCGATGATCCAGATGCCGCAGTTCTTCGCGGTGGTGCTGATCCTGTCGACGCTCGGCATCCTGATCTACGTGCTGTTCTTCCTGATCGGCAAGAAATGGGCGAGCTGGGAGGCTTGAACACAGGGATATGACGGCGCCCGGGAGGCGGGCGGCAAGAGACTGACATCAACAAAAAAGGGGAATGCCATGACCAAAGAGAACTCGATCAACCCGGCGGGGATCAGCCGCCGCTACTTCCTGCAGGTCACCGGCGCCGGGCTGGTGACGGCGACGGCGCTTGGCGCCACCGGCCCGAAGGCCAGGGCCGAACCCTACGGAAAATTCACCTGGATCTCGCCGCGCGGCACGCTCGAAGTGCTCGACGACTATCCCTACTGGGCGGCCAAGAAGGCCGGCTATTTCGACGGGCTGGACACCGACATGCAGCCGGGACCATCGGACGGCACCGCGACGGTGAAGTTCGTCGATGTCGGCCAGGCCGATATGGGCTTCCCGTCGCCCGGCGTGTTCTCCTTCGCCATCCAGAACGGCATGAAGCTGAAGTCGGTGTTCCATATGGGCGCGCGCGACACGTTCAGCATCGCCTTCCGCAAGGGCGAGGGATCGAACGACCTGAAGAAGCTGGAAGGCAAGACCATCCTGCTCGGCTCCGCCGCCTGGCAGTCGATCACCGACCCGCTGCTGGCCGCGCAGGGCGTCGACATCAAGAAGGTGAAATATGTCGAGGCCGGCTGGCCGACCTGGGGAACGGCGCTGGCCGGCGGCCAGGGCGACGCCGCCCTGTCGTGGGAAGGGCTGCGCGCCGAATGGATCGCCAAGGGGCTCGACTTCGAATACTGGCTCGGCGTGCAGAATTCGAAGCTGCCGGCCAACACCTTCGTCGTGCGTGCCGCCGATCTCGAGGATCCCGACCGCAAGGCGTTTTTGGAAAAGTACCTGCGCGGCTGGGCGATGGGCCTCGAATTCGGCTACCAGAATCCACGCGCGGCGGTCGAAGCGGTGTTCGAGCAGTTCCCGACGCTGGCCAAGAATCTCGGGCCGGAGCTCGGCACCACCTCGATCCTGCAGCAGATCAACGTTTTCCGCGGCGACATGGACAAGCGCGGCGGCTGGGGCTCGCACGACATGGCGAGCTGGCAGGGCTTCTTCGACGAAATCCACAAGATCGGCCAGATCACCGCTCCGGTGAAGGCCGAGGATGTCTGCACCAACGATCTGATCGGCCCGGCCAATGATTTCGACAAGGCCAAGGTCAAGGCCGATGCCGACGGCGTCAAGCTGTCGGAAGGTTTTGCCGCGCTCGATGTCGAGAAGATCAAGGCGCATCTGTTCGATTCGGCGGTGAAGTAGGGCTGCGCAACGGGTCATGTCGGCCGCCCTCCATTACCCTGCCTTGGCTCCTTTCCTCTCCCTCCGGAGGGGGGAGAGGTGGCGCCGCGAAGCGGCGACGGAGTGGGGAAAGGCGTTCGTCAAACGCGCAGTCGCCACAAGACAGGCACAATCTGACGAGCAAGAGACCTCAAGCGCGCGGCGAGGGTCTCGACCCCCACTCCGTCGAGCTTCGCTCGACACCTCTCCCCCGATCGACGGGGGAGAGGAAAGGGCCGGGCAATGAGCGGCGGCGCTGACCTGAGGTGATTGTCTCGGATAGACATACGAGCGGCAACCGATCGCCGCGCACAATTCAATCAAAACCTGGGAGATATTCGGTGTCCGACAAGGTAAAAGTGCTGGTGGTGGGTCTCGGCAATATGGGTGCGTCGCATGCCAGCGCCTATCACCGGCTCGACGGTTTCGAGATCGTCGGCATCATGAGCCGGTCGATCAAGAGCAACACGAAGATTCCGGAAGAGTTAGCCGGCTACCCACTCTACGAGGATTTCGACCAGGCGCTGAAGGAAACAAAAGCGGACGCCGTCTCGATCAACAGCTGGCCGAACACCCACGCCGAATACGCGCTGAAGGCAATCGCCGCCAACTGCCATGTGTTCATGGAAAAGCCGCTCGCCACCAACAACGAGGATGCCGAGAAGGTGGTCGCGGCGGCGCGGGCCAAGAACCGCAAGCTGGTGCTCGGCTATATTCTGCGCGTGCATCCGTCGTGGATCAAGTTCATCGAGGTCGGCAAGACGCTCGGCAAGCCGCTGGTGATGCGGCTCAACCTCAACCAGCAGAGCAGCGGCAGCGCCTGGCACTGGCACAAGAACCTGATCGATTCGCTGATCCCGATCGTCGATTGCGGCGTCCACTATGTCGACGTCATGTGCCAGCTGACCGGCGCCAAGCCGGTGCGCGTGCACGGCATCGGCGCCAAGCTCTGGGCGGAAGCCGACAAGCAGAATTACGGCCATCTGCACGTCACCTTCGATGACGGTTCGGTCGGCTGGTACGAGGCGGGCTGGGGCCCGATGATGAGCGAGACGGCCTATTTCGTGAAGGACGTCGTCGGCCCCAAGGGCGCGGTGTCGATCGTCGCCGGCCAGCAGGCAAGCAGTGTTGCCGAGCTGGCAGAGGTTTCGAATTCCGCCGACATCGACCGCCACACCAAGACCGATGCGCTGAAGATCCATTATGCCGCTGTCGACGGCGACAAGAATTTCTCCAAACCCGACGAGATCGTCAGCATGGAGGACGAACCCGGCCACCAGGAACTGTGCGATCGCGAGCAGGCCTTCTTCCTGCGCGCCATCCGCGAGGATCTCGACCTCACCGAGCAGATGGATGCGGCGGTCAACAGTCTGCGCATCGTGCTGGCCGCCGAGCAGAGCATCGCACTGGGGCGCACCATCGACCTGGCCTGAAGTCGCGCCAGCCCCCTCATCCGGCCGCTTCGCGGCCACCTTCTCCCCGTTGGGGAGAAGAGGGTGGCGCTGGCGCTGCAAGTCTCCTCTCCCCTCGGGGAGAGGTCAGCCGAGCGAAGCGGAGGCTGGGTGAGGGGGCCGATGCCCCAATACAGTTCTCCGCAGGAGCAGCATCAACACAAGCTATCCGCCGAAGGAGAGAGATATGGCCGCCGTCACCGACAGTCTGCTGAAAACCTATGCCGAGTCCGACGCGCTGGACCTTGCGGCGCTGGTGAAGCGCGGCGACGTTACCCCGGCGGAGCTGGTGGAAGCGGCGATCACGCTGGTCGATCGGCTCAACCCGACGCTCAATGCGGTCATCCATCGCCTCTACGACATGGCGCGCGCCCAGGCGCAGACGGTCGACACATCAGCGCCCTTCGCCGGCGTGCCATTCCTGCTCAAGGAGCTGGCCTCGTCCTGGACCGGGGCGCCGAACACCAACTCCTCATTCTACCTGAAAGATGTCGTCGCCGATTTCGACACCGAAGTGGTTCGCCGCATGAAGGCGGCCGGGCTGGTGCTGGTCGGCAAGTCGAACGCGCCGGAGAACGGTTGGTCGATCACCACCGAGCCAAAGCTCTACGGCGCGACGAAGAACCCGTGGAAGGAAGGCATCACGCCCGGCGGCTCCAGCGGCGGAGCGGCCGCGGCGATTGCTTCGCGCATGGTGCCGATCGCCGAAGCCAGCGATGGCGCCGGCTCGATCCGCATCCCGGCCTCCTGCTGCGGCATCGTCGGCCTGAAGCCGTCGCGCGGCCGCGTCAGCCTCGCGCCGTTCGGCGACTATTGGTATGGCGGCGCCTATTTTCTTTGCTGCTCGCGCACGGTGCGTGACACGGCGGCCTATCTCGACGCGGTCGCCGGCGCGCTGCCGGGCGACCCCTACACGCCGCCGGTTCCTGATGGCAGCTGGCTCAGCCTGTCGGCGCGGGCGCCAACGAAGCTGCGCATCGGCTTTTCCGTCACGCCGCCCAACGGCACCGCGATCGATCCGGAGGTGAAGGCGGCGGTGCTGGAGACCGTGGGGACGCTCGAGCGGCTCGGCCACCATGTCGAGGAGCATGACATGCCGCTCGACGCCGATGCTGTGTGGAAGACCTACACCAACATGACCTGCGTGCAGACGGCGGCGACCTTCGACTACCTTGAAACGGTGATGGGGCGGCCGGTGACACCGGGCGATGTCGAGGCGGTGACCTTTGCGATCATCGAGCGTGGCCGTGCGACCAGCGGCACCAGGCACATCTCCGACGTCGAGCAGCTCAGGCAGGTCGGCCGCGACATCGTCGGCGACCTTGGCGCCTACGATGTCTTCATCACCCCGACGCTGACGCAGCTGCCGCGCCCGCTCGGCTATTACGACATGTCGGAAACCGATATCGACCGCTACAACGCCAAATGGGCGGACTCGGTGTTTGCCTTCCCCTTCAACATCTCAGGCCAGCCGGCGATCTCGCTGCCGCTCGGCTGGTCGAAAGACGGCGTCCCGATCGGCGTGCAGCTGGTCGGCCGCTACGGCGACGAGGCAACGGTGCTGGCCGCGTCGGCGCAGCTGGAGCAAGAGATGCCGTGGAGGGGGAGAAGGCCGGCGGTGAGTGGTTAGGTGCTTGGCAGCCCACCGCCGAGTTCCGTGGCGCCCCCTCTGTCCTGCCGGACATCTCCCCCTCAAGGGGGGAGATTACGCGCTCAACAGCCTTCGCCAAATCATCTACACGGTAAGGTGGGCGAGACGGCGAAGCTGCCAATCTCCCCCCTTGAGGGGGAGATGCCCGGTAGGGCAAGGGGGGCGTAGAGCGCTGTCCCTGCAGTGACCCGCCTCGTTATCCAATCCTCTCCAGCCGTCGCGGCAGCCTGTTCATCGGCTTGGGCCCGTCCGGCGTGATCAGGAACTGGTCCTCGAGATTGAAGCTAGCGAGGCCGTCTATGTAGAGCGGGATCTCGAAGGCCAGCACCATGCCGGCTTCGATCACGACATCGCTGTCGGCGGCGATGAACGGCCATTGTTCGGAAAACACCGACTGGCCGACGCCATGGCCGAAATGGCCGCGGCGGTAGGTGCGCAGCCCTTGCCGCGCCAGGCTGTCGGTGGCGACGCGATGCACGTGGGCGAGCGTGGTTCCCGCATCAAGGGACGCCAGGCCGTCGTCAAAGGCCCGCTCGGCGATGGCGTGCAGTTCGGCCTGCTCGGCGGATGGCGGCCCGAAGGTGAAGTTGCGCGACATGTCGGAGGCGTAGCCGCCGACCGTGCAGACCATGTCGCACTTCAGCGGATCGCCAGGCATCGCTTTCGCATCGGCATCTTTGGCCCGAGCGCCCAGCGTCACATATTCGGCAGTTTGGACCGTATGAGACAGGCCGGACGCGGCCGTGGCGACACCTTGCCGGTAGAGGGCAATGAGATCGGCCTGGCGCATGCCGGCCATCGCATCGACCTGCAGCCGCTCCAGCCCGGCTTCCGACAGGATGATGCCTTGCTGCAGCAGGTCGATCTCGCGCGGCGACTTGATGGCCCGCAACCTGTCGAGCACGGCCGAGCCGTCGACCATCGTGCAGGCCGGCAGCAGCGCCTGCATGACCGAGAAATCGGCGGCGGGAACAAAATCGAGGTCGACGCCGACCCTTGCGCGCCCGAGCCCAAACCCGGTCAGGATCTGCTTCAGCTCGTCGACGGCACGGGCGAGTTCGAATGTCGCGGGCCGAGAAAAACCAGGCGCCCGGCCGGCAAGGCCGGCCTCGATGCGTTGCGGCAACCCTTGCCCTGACGTCGAGGCGTCCAGCGTGGCGGCTTCGATCCAGATCGGGTGGCTGCGGATGACAGCGTCCGGCAGAACCCGCTGCAATTGTCCCGCATTGAAGTCCGCCACCACGACGCCGATCGGCAGGTCTCGGCCAGCCGGGATGACGACAAAGCCGGCGCCGGAGCGCCGGAACAGTCCCGCCGGGCCGATCGAGGCTCCGGTCGCATAGTGGAAGGCCTCGGGCGCGCACAGCACCAGCGCCTCGATGCCGGCGCGGTCCATCAGTTGCGCCGCGCGCTGGCGGTCGACAAAGCCTGTCATGGGTTTCTCCACTGTCCGAAGCGGCAACGGAGCATTCCGGGCATCGACAATCAAGCCGCTGACAACAGCTACTTGATCGATTCCAGCTTGGCGACGGCGGCGGTGAAGCCAGCCAGCGACACCGGGATGGTGACCGGCTTGCGGGTGACCGATTCCATGCCGATGTTCAGATTGGTCCCCGACTTCATGGCCTTGATGAGATCCGCCGACAGTGGCGTGGCGGCATAGGCGCCGTTCTGGTCGCTGGTCTGGATGGCAATCGTCGTCTTCTGGCCCTGATCGATCTGGAAGGAGGCGCCGGACGGCAGGAACAGGCCGTGCGGCAGGGCAAGCAGCATGGCGAGGCTGCCATTGCCGTTGTCGCGGCGCACGGTCACGGTCAGCACGCGCTGCCCGGTCTTGGCCTCGGTCAGGTTCTGCGAAAGCTGGCACTGAAGCTCGGTGGTCGCCGAACCGCTGGAGCAGTTCATCGCCCACGGATTGGCATCGGCCGGTTTTGCATTGCTTTCAGCCGGCTTTGGCTGGGCCGGCTTGGCATCTTCGGCGAGGGCTGGGCCGGTGGCCAGAGCAAGCCACAGGGCGGCCAGCCCCGCGGCCATGCCGAGTAGATTAGGCTTTGCTAAAGTAAATGTCATGTTGTTTTGCCGGATGCCTTGCATGTTTCCTCGCCGCGCCCGGTATTCTCCCGAGCATGGCTTGATACAACACCCGCGACTGTTCCGGAAGCCGAGCAGGAGGCAAGCAAGCCGGCGAAATTACTGTGGCTTTTCGGATACAACGAACAATATTGCAGGAGGCCCTCAGAAATCGAAGCGCCGGAGACTCGCTATACAATAGAATTCGAGTAAGATTTTACACGGGGTGCGTGCAGTCCCCGAAGGACTCGCCAGGGATGGGAACTACCGAGACGCCTCGGCAAGTTGGTGAGATGGCGGCGCGTGGGGAGGATTTCCGCGTGCACGCCGGCTATCGCCGTTCGCGAATCGCCAGGCATCTCTGGAAGACGACGGCACTGACGACGCTGGCGCTCGGCCTTTCAGGCATGGCCGCCTATGGCGATCCCAACGGGCTATGGCAGCCGCAGATCCGCGCCATCATCGGCGCCGACAACAATGGCGGCAACGGCGCGCTCGAAGGTTTCATCCCGCTCAAGCAGACGGCCGAATCCGTGCTGTTCCTGGATGTCCGGGCCAAGCACGATTTCAAGGACGGTTCCGGCCAGGATGTCGGCCTCGGCATTCGCCGCATCGTCAACCCGGACCTGATGATCGGCGGCTACGCCTATCTCAATCTCGAGAACTACAACTCCACCCAGTTCACCGCGGCCACGCTGGGCGCCGAGGCGATCACGCCTCATTTCGATGCGCATGTGAACGTCTATCTGCCGATCAAGGGTGATTCGACGGATCACTCGACCAGTTCGACCCTATCGATGGTCAGCAACCAGCTGATCGAGCAGATCTCGGTCCTCGACCACCGCGATTACGCGGCATGGGGCATCGAGGGCGAGATCGGCGCGCAGGTGCCGGTCAACCTGCCCGACAAGCATTCGCTGCGGCTCGACATCGGCGGCTATCATTTCGAGGATCCGCATGGCGACGACGGCAGCGTCACCGGCGCCAAGGCCGGCTTCGAGTATACGATCGGCGATGTCTTCGGCAGCAACACGGAACTGGTCTTCGCCGGCGAGGTCCGCAACGACAATCGCGACGACACCCAGTTCGCCGGCAGTGTGCGGCTGAACATCCCGTTCAATCCCGGCAGCGGCTCGGACCACGCCGCCAATGGGGCCGATAGCGGGCCGGAGCCGGTCTATCCGGTCAGCGAAGGCCTGCGCAAGCGCGTCAACGAGCGCGTGCGTGGCGATATCGGCGTCCGCGTCCAGTCGCAGACGCTGACCGGCGGCACGACGACGCGTGTCGCCATCAACGCCGCCACCAATGCCGCCTTCGGCAAGTTCTACTACGC